>CAXNNH010000046.1:0-9266 GCA_964203325.1 Burkholderiales bacterium
CCTCCAGGCCGAAGCGGAACTGGATGCCGGCCCGGTGTGGGCGTTTGAAACCTTCACGCTGCGCACGGCCAGGAAGTCGAGTATTTATCGAAGGGAAGTCACTGAAGCCGCATCGCGCGCCGTTCGGCTCGCCGTTGAACGTTTTGCGACCGGTAATTTTATCCCGACGCCACAGGAAAATTTTTCGCCGTTGCCAGGAAAACAACAGCCGTTGATGCAACAGAAAGATCGGCGTATCGACTGGAGCAAAGATACGACAGCGATGATTCTAAGCAGGATCAACGCAGCGGATGGTTTCCCCGGTGTCGCCGACAGCCTCCTGGAGCAGCCTTGCCACCTGTTCGACGCTTGTGCAGAAGAAGGGGCGCTGCCCGGAGAGCCAATATCCATGCGCTTCTCCAGCCATCCGCCAGGGGCGGTCGTGGCGCGCCGCGAGACTGCTCTACTGCGCAAAACCGTCGATGGCGCCGTATGGATCGGCCACGTCAAACGCCCCGGCGGGATCAAGCTGCCGGCGACATTGGCCTTGGCCGAATCTCTGGCCAGTGCCTTTGCCCACATTCCCGATCTGGCGCTCGACTCCTGGTGGGCCGCGAGTGGCCAGACCTGGCAGGACATCCGCTACGCAGAAAACGATGCGCTTGGCTTCCTGCATTTCGACTTCTACAACGGCGCAATGAGTAGCGCACAATGCCAGCGTCTGCAGACAGCCTACGAATGGGCATGTACCCGCCCGACGAAAATTATCGTTCTGATGGGCGGCGCAGATTCATGGTCGAATGGCATTCACCTGAACACCATTGAAGCCGCAGAGGGCAACGTGGCAGGCCATGCAGCGGAAACTGCACGCTCGCCAGCCGCCGAGTCGTGGGCCAATATCAATGCCATCGACGATCTCGCCGAAGCCATCATTCGCACCGAGAGTCATCTGACCATCGCCGCGCTACAGGGAAATGCGGGCGCAGGCGGCTGTTTCCTGGCACGCGCCGCCGATCTGGTTTGGGTGCGTGAAGGCGTTTTGCTCAACCCGCACTACAAAAACATGGGCAATCTGTTCGGATCGGAATATTGGACGTATCTGCTACCGCCACGCGTCGGCAATCAAGGCGCAAACGACATCATGCAAAACCGGCTGCCGATGACGGCGGCAGAGGGCGTGAAAGCTGGCTTTCTTGATGCCAAGCTCTCGGCCGACCCTGCGGATTTTTGTGTCGAGGTCGCGCAATGTGCGGCAGAATTGGCAGCGGCTCCTGATTTCGCCGAGCGCTTGCGCAGCAAACTGGCACGGCGCGTTACCGACGAAGCCATCAAGCCGTTAGCCACCTACCGCGCTGAAGAACTGGCGCAGATGCGGCGTAACTTCTACGGCTTTGATTCAAGCTATCACGTGGCCCGTTTTCGCTTCGTACACAAGACCCCCAATTCCTGGACGCCGCGCCACCTGGCTATTCATCGCGCTCCAGACTGGAGCGCCTGATTAATTGTCATTTCGAGTCACTACTGTCCGGTTAAATCAGAGAGGGAATCGCTGCAAGCCTTATGCGGCAATGGATTCCGAGCGAAGAAGGGTGTCTCCGACTTGAACGTCAAACTGAAAATCCGAAAAAATTCCGGGAATAACATCCCCGGAGCCTCTCATGTATATCGGCAAGACGCTGTTCGCCCAACTCATGGATTTTCTGCCATGGAAGACTTTCCACCGCATCATTGATCGCCACGACGCAGATCGCTAGGTTAAGTCCATGACATGCGCCGATCAATTCCGCGTACTGGCCTTTGCGCCACTCACGTACCGCGAGAGTCTGCGCGATATCGAAGTCAGTTTGTCGGCGCAGGCCGCCAAGCTTTACCATATGGGCTTCCGGCACGAGATCAAACGGTCGACGCTGGCCGATGCCAACGAGACACGGGACCGGCGCATTCACGCGGAATTTGCGCAGTGCCTGATTACGCAAGCGCGAAAGCTCTATATCGGCGACAGCTTTGGCAATTTGAGAGGCAACATCCCCCACTTTATCCACCTCTCCGACGGCAAGCTGGGCGATGTGAAGATTCTCGACGTTTTGGCGCTGGAGACCGGAGCGTTCTACGTCATGGATCGCGGCTATCTGGACTTCGGCCGGCTTTACGCGAGGCATCAGACACAAGCCTTCTTCGTTACGCGCGCCAAGTCGAACACCCAACTGCGCCGCGTCTATTCGAAGCGATTGCTCAGAACGCCCACGCCATCGATGACAATATCGATCCGGCAACCGCTGGGCATGGCTTCGGTGCCGAACGAGGTGCCGCAGGCAATCAAGTCGCCGGGCTGCAAGGTCATGTCCTGCGATAAGCGACTGACGATTTGCCGGGGGCGCATGAACATGTCTGCTACCGGGTAATTCTGCTTTTCGACGCCATCGATCAGGGCGCGCACCGTCAGTCGGTCTGGCTCAAGATCGGTCACGATGCCAGGACCGAAGACACCGAAAGTGTCGAAACTCTTGGCGCGCACCCATTGCGGAAAGGACGGGTCGGCCTTGAGAACGCCGCGCGCCGTTACATCGTTTACGCAGGTGTAGCCAAAGATATACGGATCGACTTCGTCTTCGCCGATGTCGCAACACTCCTTGCCGATTACGATGCCGAGTTCGCCTTCGAAGACCACCGGGCCATCATAGCGACGCGGTTGGCGAATGGTTTCGCCGCTGGCCAGGTAGGAGTTAGTGGTTTTTACGAAATAGAGCGGATGTTCCGGGCGGGAAAGTCCCTCGATGGCGGCTCGCCGGTGGAAGTTATTCCATAATCCGAGAAATTTTCCCGGCACGCAGGGCGTTAGCAACTTGACGGACGCCAGCGCAAGACGTTCGCCGGTCGGCTGTGGCGTGCTCGACCGGTCGAACAGATGGCCTTGATAGACCTCAATTTGATCGCCGATGAGTGTACCAAACTGAGTGCGTCCAGCCTGTTCAAAGCGTATCCAGGTTGCCATCATTTACTCCCGTAGGTTAATTCTTCGATCCTGCTGCCGCTACTGTGGGCGGCATTTTAGCGACAATAGCCAGCGATGCATTGGTGGCGGCGGCCCAGGCGCAAAGTATCGGTGGCATTGACCCTTGGCGTCAATTTTATAACGGCATGCCTGAAGAGGCGCATGGATAAACGATCTCCAGAGGGCATGCCGGGAGAGCTACTGTTTACGCCATTCTCCAGCCCTATACCCTGGAGATCGTTTATCCATGCGCCTCTCCAGCGATACCTGCAGCAAGTGTCAGAAATGGGTGGGTAAAAAAATCCCGGCGAGTGGCCGGGATTTTTGCGCTGACGCCGTTTCCCAGCGCCGTTTCCTGGCGCTAGCGACCGATTAGTGACCGATTAGCGACGTCGGCAAGTACACGAGTTGGCGAGGTGATGAGTTGATGAAGTGGCTCGTCTCTCAGGCTGCTTTTTTGCAGGTAATGTTGCCCATCGTCGCTGCGTTAGCCGCCGCCTGGAAACTTGCCTGGCGAGCGGCGATCACATTGGCTTGCGTAATCACGGCAATCTTCAACGCCACCACGTTCATTTTGTCGTAAGCGGAGTTGGCCGTATCAATGGCTGTGCGGATGACAGCTACCGCACCTTCGGAACCCGCCGGGGCGCGCTGGAGCACTTGGTCGATGGCGTCGGAAACATCGGCGCTGACATCGGCCAGTTGTACCCCGACGATCTTGGCGGCTTCTTCCCTGCTTTCGCGGGCGATTTCGTATACGCCGCGCGAGTAGTTCATCGCGGCGTCAATCGCCGGCTGCGTCTGGGCGGCGCGCAGGTTAACGAAGGAGCGAACGTCCCGGACTTCTTGCAAGGCTTTGATATGGGTGATCGATTGCTCGAACCAGTGGCGAGAAACGTCCAGATTGAGCGTGAGGAAACGCTCGGCGCTTTCGAGGGCGGTGTCAGCAAGTGCCTTACCCGCTTCGATGTGCAAAGTGTTATCGGCAGTAAGGTCTTTAAGATGGGCAAACATGGCGGCACTCCTTGAGTTTAAATACGTTTGGTTTCGGCGAGTGCCGGGCATACCTCCTGTTATCTGCTTAACCAGAGAGGTTGTTGCTGCACTGCATCATGGTTTAATTATATTCGAGGAAAGAGAACTGTCAACAAGATTGTTGCAGTGCAGCAATTTGCTGTTG
The DNA here is from genome assembly GCA_964203325.1 of Burkholderiales bacterium. Classification (GTDB taxonomy): domain Bacteria; phylum Pseudomonadota; class Gammaproteobacteria; order Burkholderiales; family Rhodocyclaceae; genus JACQYA01. The sequence goes on from CAXNNH010000046.1 coordinate 4,152, forward strand.
TCGGAAATTCTGGCGAAACAGTCGTTCGGTACGCTGTCTATTTTTTCGCCGACGGCATTGTGTAAGGCTCAACACGCTCGACTTGGAGTCGATAGCCCGCTACGCCCCAGTCGGTCTGGGCACGGTCTATGCCGAGCGTGCCGTACACCCAGAGCGCTTGCATCATGGTGACGCCGGCGAGTGGCGCCGAAGAGCGGGCGTGAATGATCTGGTTGGCGGGCGGCGGCGGGGTATGGACGCAGGCGCCGAAATACGGCACCAACAGAAACTCTGTCACTTTGTCGCCTTTGCGTTCCAGCGGCAAGGCAAAGCCGGCGATGCGCACCTTCTTTCCGTTCAGGGCGTGTTCTACCGGTGCGTTGTCCCACAGCGACTTAAGCTTGTCGAGCGCTTCCATCGCGCGCGGGTCGGAGTCTTGCAACTTGGCCAGGTCGAGTCCCTTGAATTCGCGCCCCGGATCCCAGCCTTTGGGCACCAGCGCTTCCCATTTGATTTCCGGGTAGCTTTCAGCGGCATCGGCAGGTGCGCTGTTTAGCCACGCGGCGCTCAGGATAGAAATCAGGGGTAGAAACAGAAGCGGAAGTTGGAGCAGAAGCCGGGGCAGGTACGGATGTGGGTGCTGGTGCGAATTTTTCATCGTACGCTTTCTTGCGCGGGGTTGGCGAGGTTGGTTTTTTGGGGGGGACGCTCAGTTGCGAGGCGTCAATCCGTCGGCGAGCGACATGCGCCAGGCGCGCCAGGCCGGAACCAGGCTGGCGAGCAGGCCGGTTGCTAAAATCGCGGCCAACAGAAACCATTCGTTCGCCGTCAGGGCGCGCCACTGCAAAACAATGCCAAATTGTGCTTGCAGGAAGGGGGCTAAGAATAGAGCAGCAGCCGCCAGCAAGGTGCAACCGAGCAGTTCGCCGAGAGCGGTCAGCAGTAAACCTTCGGCCGTCAGCATAAGAAACAGATCGAGCGGACTGGCGCCGAGTGCGCGCAGGATCGACAGTTCGCGCCGACGTTCATTGAGGCTGGCGAGCAGGGTAGCCATCAGCCCAGCCAGACCGACGGCGACGACGAGCGCCGATATCGCTAGCAAGGCGTCCTCGACCATGCCCAGCGTTTGCCATAGCTCGTCCAGCGCTACGCCAGGCATGACCGCGAGTAGCGCTTCGCCGCGATAGGTATTGATCTGGCGTTGCAGACGAAAAACGTCGGTACGTTGTTTCAGGCCGAGCATCAGTGCGGTGACTTCCTTGGCTTGCAGGTCGAATTTGCGGACGTGCTCGGCGGGAATCGACAGGCCGGCTAGCGGTGCGCCCCCCGACCAGTCGAGATGCAGGGCGGAAATAGCTTCCAGGCTAACATGTAGCGTCCGGTCTGCCGGGGTGCCGGTGGGTTTGAGCACGCCGATAATCCGGAAGGGTTTGTCGCCATGTTCTGCCAGTGCGGCCGCTTCTCCGAGACCATGATTCAGGGTGATCGTGTCGCCAATGCGGTAAGCCAGCTCGTTAGCGACTGCGCTACCCAGTACCACCTCAAAGACTTCGCTAAAAGGCTGGCCGGCGGCAAAGACGAGTGCCTGTCCGTCGCCGTAGTGAAGATGCGTGAAGTAATCGGGCGTCGTGCCCAGCACCGGAAATCCACGGTGTGAGTCACCCAGCGACAGGGGCACCGCCCAGGCAACCGCCGGATTGTCGGCGATGTTTCGGTAGCTCTCCCAGCGAATGTTGTGGGTGGCATTGCCGGAGTGAAAAACGGCATAGAGCATCAGTTGCACGCTGCCGCTGCGCGCACCGACCACCAGGTCGACGCCAGATACCGATTGGGCGAAACTTTGGCGGGCGTCATGACGAATGTGCTCGACCGAGAGGAGCAGCGCACTGCTCAGGGCAATGGCGCACAGCGTGACACCCAGTGTCAGCCGCCTGGCCCAGGCACTTTTTACGGCGAGCGTCAAAACGGCCTTCATGACGCTTCTCCCGGTGCCAGACAGTTAATTTCCGCGAGGGCGAGTTTTCGACCGAAATGCGCAGCCAGCCGCTCATCGTGACTGACGAAGAGTAGTGTCGCACCCGCGCTTGCGGCCTCGCGCAGCAGCAGGTCGACGAAAATCTGCTGGCGCGGTGCATCGAGCGCCGAGGTAGGCTCATCGGCAATCAGTATCTCCGGCCGGCCGATCAGGGCGCGCGCCGCCGCTACGCGCTGCTGCTGGCCGACGCTCAGTTCAGCGGCTGGTTTGCGCCAGTGTGCGGGGGCCAGGTCAAGGTGGGTCAGCAGGCGAGTTGCTTCATCGACTTCATCGCGCGGATTCCCGTTAGGCCGCGAGCGAGCACGGCGTCGCGCTGAAAAGGTGCAGGGCAGCAGTACGTTGTCGAGTGCCGAGAGCCAGGGTAAGAGATTGAATTGCTGAAACAGGAAGCCGATGCTGTCGGCACGCAGGCGATCGCGTGCCCGAGCGCTCATGGCGGTCAGGTCGTGCCCGAGCAGTTCAATGCGCCCCCGCTCGGGAAGTGCGACGCCGCCCAATAGACCGAGGAGCGTGCTTTTGCCGCTGCCGCTCGGGCCATGCAGGAAAACGTGCTCGCCGACCGCGATGCTCAACGCAGGAATATCGAGGCAGGGATGCGCCTGGCGAGGCCAGCGGAAGCGCAGTTCCTTGATGGTGATCGCGTTATTGTTCATGGGGACGATGCGCGCCTATGTACATGCGTACATACAAGATTCGTTTCAGCCCAGGGCGACATCCACAACTCGGCCACTTACCATTTCAAAATCGGCTGCTTGGGTGTGAGTCGTACGGCCCCCTGACCTGCAGGGCCGGCACGCTGCGTTTCCAGTCGGTAAAGTCGCTTGAATTGCTTGAACAGGGTGGTTTCGAGGCTCTTCAGGGCGGCCGGATGGGCGCAGTGGAAGACATAGCTGGCCTCAATATCGGCGTGTTCCTCTGCGGGTTCCGACTTTTGCCGGGCAATATGTTGTCTAATTTCCAGTGCCGGTAGGACGATATTTGTCGCCTGCCCCGTGCATTTTGCCTCCGGGTTCAGTATGAAAAGTGTGGACGCCGCATTTAATGCCAGGCTGGCTTCGATTAGAGCTGTTTTTTCTTTGTCCGTCTTCGGTGCTCTCTCGAACCCGACGGCCACGTCGAGTGGCAATTCCAGCGCAATTGTCACTTTATCCTTGTCGAGTACGACATCAAGGCTGCCAGTGCCGTGCACATGGGATTTGCCATCCGGGCTGGCGAGGACCGCGTTACACGGCAAGACGGCGCACATGACCAGCAGTGCCAATGAGCGCAATGCCAGAAAAGTATTTTTTCGCATTCTGTTTCTCCGCAGTTCAAGCACGATTAATGGGAATGTTAATGAGAATGGACGCTACCGAATACCACGACGCCAATGCCCGCCGCGAGCAAAATGCCGTGCCAGCCGATGGATTCGGTTTCGCGCTTCAGGCGGGGCATCAGGTCGGCGATGGCGATGTAGAGAAAGCTTGATGCGGCAATCGTGATGATGACCGGTATCCAGTCGCGGGCATTGTCCAGCGCGTAATAGCCGACAACGCCGCCGGCGACCGCCGCCAGGCTGGAGATGCCGTTCCAGAATAACGCGCGCCCGCGCCGCCATCCAGCCGCCAGCAGGATGGCGAAATCTCCCGCTTCCTGCGGGACTTCGTGCGCAATGACAGCAAAGGTAGTGCTCCAGCCGAGAACCGGATCGGCCAGGAAGGCGGCAGCAATCAATAAGCCATCGGTAAAGTTATGGAAGCCGTCGCCGACCAGGATCAGTAACGCTTCGCCCGTTGAGCCTGATGTTCCTTTTGCGTGGTGATGGCTGTGGGTGTGATCGCCGCATAGCTGGTCGCCGCAGTGCGCATCCAGCTCGCCGGCACCGTTATGCGCGTGACGCCAGAGCGCGAACTTTTCCAGAGCAAAAAAACCGAGAATGCCGGCCAGCAATAGTGGGAAAACCTCGTGCGGTGTCAGTCCTCCTTCCATGGCTTCGGGCAGCAGATGCAGCGTCGCCATAGCCAACAGTAGACCGGTCGAAAAACTGACGGTGAAACCCAGCCACCTGCGCGGCAAGCCAAACATCACCAGCGCAGCAGCAGCCACGCTGAGCAGGCCACCGAGCAGGCAGGCAAGAACGATCTGGGCAAGCAAGGGGGTATACATGGTTCAGGATTCAGCAGAATTAATGGAGGTGTCGACCCCATAAAAGGCGAAGGGCGAAGTTGCACTATTGAAGCACGGCAAGGTTGTAAATGCAACCATATTGCAGGTGCAACTGCGTTGTGTTTTAATGTGGCAATAATGGATACTGCGCCCCCTTCTCTGCACCAGGCATCTGCCGACATCGGTACGCTGGCCACGCAAATCCGCAATTGTGGCGCTCGTGCCACACCGGCGCGGATTCGTGTGCTTCAGCTACTACAGGCCGCACCGGGCGCCATGACGCATCACGATGTCGAATCGGCGCTCGGCGAAACAATGCTCGACCGGGTAACGTTGTATCGCGTGCTTGACTGGTTGGTCGAAGCCGGACTAGCGCACAAAAATACGGATTCCAGCCGCGTTTTTCGCTTCTCGTCAGCGGCGGCCGGCGAACACACGGCACATGCCCACTTTAGTTGCGAAACCTGTGGACGTGTCTTTTGCCTCGATGCCGCACCGCCCAAGCCCCCGGCTCTGCCCGACGGCTTCTCCCTGTCGCGCATGGAAATCGACTTGCGTGGGCGCTGTGCTAATTGTGCGGGGGAGTCGTCATGACGGTTAGGCCGCAGCCACTCCCGGTTGCCGCGCTGCCAGCGGAAGTGTCCGTGTGAAGTTGCTACGCCATTTGCTGTTTATCGCCCTGCTGTTGCTCGTGCAGAGCGGTGCGGCGGTTCATGCGACCGGGCATTTGCGTCCCGATGTCGATTCGTCGGCCAGCCATTCCTGCGCGCTGTGCATCGCGGCGCAGGGTATTGATGCGCCGCTGGTATCGGTAGCGGCAAGCGTCCCACTTGCCGTTGCAGATTTTTTGCCGACACCAGGACTCAGGGCGCTAACCTTTGCGCCGCTGGCCATTTCTCCGTGCGCCCGCGCCCCTCCCTTCGCCTGATCGAAGCGCAAGTCCAGCCGCCCAGCGG
>CAXNNH010000047.1:0-9211 GCA_964203325.1 Burkholderiales bacterium
GTGATGGCCGAATTCCCTCCGGCGCAGCGTTTACGCCTACCGATGCTGCCTGGGCAACGTAGCCTGAATTTATCCAATGCAGTGGCCGTAACGGTATTCGAAGCCTGGCGGCAGCTAGGCTTTGGCGGAGCAAGCTAACGCGGCAGGGCCGCGTGGCGATGAGCTAATTGGCAGTCGGATAATCAGCAGCGCGCCGCTGGGCATGTTGTCCAACACCCGGACGCTTCCGCCGTGCACGCGGGCTACCGACTCAACGATGGAGAGTCCGAGACCGTCGCTCTGACCACCCTTGCTGCTGTAAAAACGCTGGAAGATCTTTTCCTTTTCATCGTCCGCAATGCCCGGACCTTGATCGGCTACCCGCAACTCGACCCAGTGCCCTGCCGTGTCTCGTTTTTCGAGCAGGGAAATCGTAATCGGCACCTCGGGTTGGGTGTGGTAACGCAGGGCATTGTCGATCAGGTTGTGCAGGGCAATGCCGAGCAAAGCACTGTCGGCGTCGATGGGTACGGGGTGCTCTGGCAAACGGACGGTTAGCGCGAACGGAGCATTCGAGGCGGAATGAGCCTTCGATACGTTAGGCAGCGGATATTTGCCCACCACTTCGCGTACCAGTTGGCCTAACTCGATGCCCTGTTTTCGCGGTTTAAGGGCGAGTTCCTGCAGGCGGTCATGCGAAATCAGATTGTTGGCCAGCTTGTTCAGGCGCAGGCTGGCCTGGCCGATATTTTCCAGGCGTAGAGCCACTTCGGGCGGGATGCGATCCTTGAGAATGGCCAAAGAATCGAGCGACGCCTTGATCATTGCTGCCGGCGTGCGAAATTCGTGCGAGGCGACCGACAGCAGTTGCCGTTGCTCGGCTTCGGCGCGTTCCAGATTCTGCAGGGAGATAGCCAGCCGGGCTTCACTAACGTTGCGCGCCTCGTAGAGCCGAAACAGCTCGTTTTGCATTTTGTCGCTGATGCTGGCGATTTTTTCCAAGCGTCGCTCCAGCGTGCCATAGTTGCCGAGCAGGGCTTCCAGTTCGGCAAGCAGGGGATGCCCCGCATGAATGGTCGCCAATTCGGTCAGTTTGCGCTTCCAACGCTCGCTTTTAGCGTGGGACATGGGTGTCAGAATGAGCGAAAAGCCTGTTAAATGCGTGGCAAATGAATGCCGTTAATACTTCTCGCCGATCAACTCAAAGGGCACTTTCAGGTCTTCCGCAAATTCCTCGCCGGTTTCCAGCGCACGCTCGTTGTCCGGATCGTAGTGCCAGGAAATCCTGACATCGCGGCCATGATCGGCGGCTTCCTCCAACTGGTCGAACAACTCGAGCAAGCATTTGACCGTGCCGGTGTTGATGTAGGAGAGCTGTAGCACCAGACGAACCGGAAGCGACGATTGGTCGAGAAACTCCTGTAACCAACTGAGCAGGGGCGCATAAAAATCGAAGGAATTTTCCGGGTAACTCTCGCCGCACAGGCGCAGGATGCCGGAGTCGGCATCGAAATTTACTTCGGGGGAAGACTTGGTCGCTGCTAATAAAATGTTATTCATCGTCAAATGGCCGCAATAATCTGGAAGAAAACATGTTGTTCGGAAATCGGGTGAATCTTGTGCTGAATCGGCGCCGAGGTTTTTCGCGCGATCTCGATCAGACCCAGGCCCGCGCCGCGACCGCTCTCGTCGCTGACGGGTTTACGCAACTGCTCTTTGAAACGAGCGCGCAGCGCCTGGCGATCCATCCCGTTAAGTAGATCGATGCTCACCGCCAACGCCTCCGCATCGTCCACATGCACGGTGTTGCCCGAAGCGACGATGTAGCGCTCGTCGTCCCGTCCGATCAGTATCGTCGCCATTTCATACGCCGGATGCGGATCGCCCAGCGCTGCGCGGCGGCGTGCGTAGTTGCGAATATTCTGCGTTTGTTCGATATACACCGCAAAGACATCCATCAGTAGCGCCGATTCCATCTCGTCATTGTTGAGATAGCGGCGCACCGCGTTGCCGAGTTCCTCGATGATGCTTTGTGAGAATGGCCCGTTGAAGCAAATGAGAATGTTCGCCTCCTCCAGCGTCTCTTTCAATTGCAACAGGTTGAAATACATGCCATATCGCTCACAAGTTGATTAAAACGATCCAGTCGGCTCCAGCAGGAAGCGTGGACTGAGTTCTCTGCTACGACCGATGCGCTTCGTGCCTCACCGCATTCTACGGTGCTACGTAACATCCGTTAACCTGCAGGCCGACAACCGAAATGTCGTCCCGCTGCGCATGCTGCTGCTGGTAAGCCAGTAGCACCGCTTCCAGCGCACGCATCTGCTCGGCCAGCGTTAGCGTAAGTGTTTTTCGCAATTGCGCCTCGAAGCGGCTGCGGCCAAAACCGTAGCCCATTTCGCCGCCGGACTGGTCAAACAGACCGTCGCTACTCATGAACAGCCGGTCGCCCGCTTTCAGTTGCAGCTCTTGTATGCAAAATCCGCTCGCTCGCCGCCGCGCATAACCCACGCCTTTGCGCCCGCCTTTATAGCCGCACAATTGGCCGTCCTGCAACCGATAAAGATCGATGCCCGCACCGATGAACAGGGCTTGAGGAACATGGGGCACGCGGGGCGGGGCCGGGTTCAGGATGATGATCCCGATGTCCATGCCGTGATCGAAGCCGCCGGGCACATCCGCCCGGTTGAGCGCTGCGCGCAACAAGCGGTCAATGGCTTGCGCCAACGCTTCCGGCTGACTCAGGCCATGCTCGGAGATGGCGCGGCGCACGATGCTGTCACCGACCATGGTCATCAGCGCCCCCGGCATACCGTGACCGGTGCAGTCGAGCAAGGCCAGGCACCAGGCATCGCCGGCGCGCTCGGCGAGAATAAAATCGCCCCCGACGGTATCGCGTGGACGCCAGAGGGTGGCCAATTCGCCACAGGGGTGAGCACCCTCACCCAAGGAGGGGCAAAACTCTCCCAAGGCGGGGCCAAACTCACCGGCGACAGCTTGCAACGAGCGTTGAATCAGCGAGGCGTAGGCCATCGATTCCTGTACTTTGGCGTTGACCGCCGACAACTGCTCGTTGGCTTCGCCGAGGGCTGCGGTCCGCACGGCCACCTTTTCCTCCATGCGACCGCTGTAATCGCGCAGGGCAGCGGCCATCTGATTGAATTCACCGGACAAGCGACCGATTTCGTCGTTGGCCAGCACCGGCAAATCGATCCGATAGTTGCCGTTGGCCACTTCCCTTGCCGCCCTATCCATCCGTTCGATGCGCGAAATAATCAGGCGGTTGAGTAGCCAGAGCAGCAGCCCGATGGTCAGCAACAGACTGGTGAGCAGCAGTGCGCCGAGCGGAAAAAACGCCGAGCGCGGCACGAGATGCTCGGTATCCATCACCGTCAGCACGAACCAGCCCAGCTCCTTGAGATGCGCCACACCCAGCAGCGATTTATGCCCTTCGATGGCCAGTGGCAGCGTTTCTACCCGTGCGGCGCCCGCCGCAAGGCGGGTAAAAGCTTCCTGCAGCCGCCGCCGATCGGCCTCGTTTTCCAGCAATGAAAAAATAGTGCGGCGCGCTTCGACGGCCTTGGTTTTACTGTTCTGGTCGATCAGCTCGATGCGCGGGTGGGCCTGGATGGCGCCGCCCTCGTCAACCAGTATGCGCGTCATGCTGGTGTTGCCGGTCGAAAGAAAATCGTTGAGAAAATCGGAAATGTCGATGCCCGAACCGGCGACGCCAACTACCTCGTGCCGGTCGTTATAGACCAAAGTATTAATCCATACCTTGAGCACCTTCAGCACAAAATCGTGGTCCAGATTGAGCTGGAAAGGCTGGCCTTCTTTGATGGACGACGCAAACCACGCATCCCTGGGGTTATCCAGTTCGAGCGTATAACTCAACTCTTTACCGGCGCGGCTGCTTTCCCGATCATTGGAGTAGAAATGCAGAGAACGGCGAATGACGAAGAAATAGCTTTGATCGCGGAACAGGCGACGGTAACTTTCAAGTTCCTGTAACGCGGCGCGGCGCTTTAGCGCATCGTCTTCGTGCGCCGCCCAGTCGCGCAGCAGTGGGGAATCGGCCAGCTTGCGGGCGAGGGCGATTTCACGGCCAAGCAGCCCCTCGATTTTGGCCTGGTCGTACAACACCTGCTTTTCGGCGAGGTCGGTGCCAAAATCGGCGGCAATCGGCTCGACAATCCGCTCGAAGAGCAACGTGGTGCCGACTCCCAGCAGCGGGAAGATGAGCGCCGTGAGCAACAGAAAGCGGGAGCGCAAGCTGCGGGCGGCAAAGCCCACTCAATTCACCCGACGCAGCGCGGATTCCGTTGGCTCGCTGCGACACGCCTGACTCCAAACCAGGCAATTGCGCCCCTGGCGTTTGGCCTGGTAGAGCGCATCGTCGGCACGCTTGAGGCTGGCGTCCAGCGTCTCGCCCACCAACGCAAGATGGGCACCAGCGCTGAAAGTGACTTCAATTGGCGGAGCGCCTTCGTCAACAATGCGACGATGGAGCATGGCTGTATATAGTTTCTGATACACCGATTCGACCCCTTGGCAATCCGCGTTGGGCAAGAGCACGAGAAATTCTTCGCCACCCCAGCGGCAACAGGAGTCGTAGCTGCGCGTCATTCCCTTCAGCCACTCGCCCATTTCTGTCAGTACCCGGTCGCCGGCGGCATGGCCAAACGTATCGTTGATGCGTTTGAAATGATCGATATCCAGCATCAACAGTCCGAAAGGAATGCCCTCGCGCTGCATGCGGTTCCATTCGGCTTGCAGGCACTTGTTCATGGCGTGGCGGTTGAGCAAGCCGGTCAGCGCATCGGTCAGCGCCATATTTTCCAGCGACTGGTTGAGTTGAATCAGGTCGTGCTGGAATTTATCGCTGATGCTCGCCACTTTTTCCAGGCGGTTTTCCAGCTTGCGGTAACGCACCGCCATAGCGTTCAGCTCGGCGAGCAAGGGATGCTCGGCATAAGCAGCGGCCAGTGCCTCCAGTTTCAGGTTCCAACTCTCGGTTTTGTGTCTCGGCATAGTGGACGGACTCCGATCTGAAGTTCAGCGGCACGAAGAAGAGAGTTTAGCCGTTTAATAAATGCGTCTTCAGGCCATTACGCAGGGATCTCGATAATACTTGTGCTCGAACGAAAAAAGCTCTCAAAGACTCTCACTATTTTGAGAGACTGTGTTCGGTCGGTGTGTTGCTGTACGTTGGCACGCGTTGAGCCATCGGAGCAGATGGGACGCTCGGTGAAAATGACGTTGCCTGAGCCTCTGTTTGAGGCAACGCCTAAATTGGCTACCATAGCGTCCGATCCGCACATTCGGCACTTTCAAACCCCACCCGTCGCTCATGAACCGCCCGCCCCCAACCGACATCACCATCGCCCTCGTTGAGGATGAACGTGTGCTGCGTCAGGAAATGGCTTTTCAGCTTGAACATCTTGGCTTTTCCGTAAACACCTTCGAGAACGCCGCGCAGTTTTACCGCGCACTATTAGTGCAGTCGAGGACGATTGCCGTGCTGGATATCGGCCTGAGCGATGAGGACGGGCTATCGATCTGCCAGCATCTGCGTTCGTACGATTCGCAGATGGGGATCGTTTTCGTCACCGCCCGCGTTCTGCGCGAAGATCGCCTGATCGGCTTGGCGGCCGGAGCGGATGCCTATCTGAGCAAGCCGGTCGATATGGAAGAACTGGTGCTGATCCTGCAGCGTTTGAGCAGGCGCTTTTCGCCTGAAATCGCCAGCGTTGATCCTGTCGAGACCCAAGAGGACGCCTCTTGGCGCATGGAGAACGACGCCTCCTTTGTCCGCGCACCGAACGGCGTTCGTATCAGACTTTCCATAAACGAAGCGCGGTTATTGCGGCTGTTGTTGCAGAAGGCCGGGATAGCCTGCTCACACGCCGAACTGGGCCTGGCGCTTGGCTTGCCACCGGAGGAACTCGACCGACACCGGCTTGAAGTCATTTTGAGCCGCCTGCGCCTGAGGACAAAACGATTGACCGGGATTCCATTGCCGCTTGTGTCATGCCGGGGATTCGGCTACCGAATCGAAATTTGATCCGCGCTACGGACAGCCGTGTGTTAGTGGAGGCTGGAGACCCGCATGGAACAACAATCTCCGGGGTGTAGAGCTGAAGTGGCATCTTTATTGGCTCTCCGGGCAGTCCCATGTGGCGAAAGGTTTTCATTGATTTGTCTGAAGCCCTTACCCTTTTAGACAAATAATCGGAAAAATGATCGGTCAATTGAAATTTCCAGATAATGATCTTAGCAAGGAAACTGCCATAGGAATAAAATAGCGGGGATTGGAGTAAGCAAAGTCATTTTTCTGGTGCCGACTTTTTATGAACATCATCCGTCCCTTGTATTTCAGTACTGTAGCGACCATCCTCCGCCTTGTTTTCCGTCTTTCACTGACCTGTATCCACGCCTGGCTGACCGATGCGGCAAAGCGCTCTGCCTGGCGCGACAACATCCGCCAAGGTGCAGTGCCGGCTGTGGATAAGTATTACGACGTGGTACGTAAGCGGCGGGGGCACCGCAATATTCTGGCGAAGGACAACTTCTAATGCGCGGTTTTTCCCGAATAGAGAATTTGCCAGCGCTGCTTCTGCTGGCTGGTTTCGGCCTGACATGGGGCGTGCTGGCCTTTCTGCTGCATCAGAATTGGCAATACAAGCAGGATCGCTTTCTCGCCCAGCACGCAAGTGTGGTCGCTACCGCCTACCATGCCAGCGTCGATGGCTACGCGCTCGCCACGAAAATTCTGGTGGCGGAGTCGGTGCGACGACCTGAAGTGATCGCCACCTTCGCCCGTGGTGTCGACGGCGACCCTGCAGCGCGCGGCCAACTGTACCGCCAACTGGCGCGCACCTACGACGATCTGGTCAAGAATGACATCCGCCAGTTGCATTTCTACACTGCCAGCAGCCATAGCTATCTGCGCTTCCAGGCTCCGGAGAAATTCGGCGATTTTTTGTTTGACGTGCGCCCCGCCTTGCGCATTGCCAATACGGAAAAACGCACGGTCTTCGGCTTTGAACCGGGGCGGATTACTTCCGGCTTTCGCTACGTCTATCCCTTGTTTGATGGCGAACGCCATCTCGGCGGCGTCGAAATCAGTGTCACTTTTCATGCCATCCGTCAAACCATGACGCGCATCTCTCCCGAACGCGAATACGCTTTTGTGCTGCGACGCGATGCTGTCGAAGACGTGTCCTTTGCCGATGCGAGCAAGCTGTACGTGCCATGGAAGACAAACACTGACTATTTCGTCGAGGACGCCGAACTCAAGTTGCCCGATTCCCCGCCACCGGCTACGCCACTGATGCTTGCCCTTGATGATGCGTTGGCAACAGATGCGCGCCTGTCTGCCGATATGACTGCAGGAAAAACCTTTACCCTGCCGGTTGTCTTGCAAGGCGAGCACTGGGCCGTGTCGCTGATTCCGGTCAGCGACGTGACCGAGCGGCGTGTCGCCTATGTTGTCTCTTACGTTGCCGCCCCCTATCTCAGCGTCCTGCGCGAGGAGTTTCAGCGCAGCCTCGCGATCACTACCCTGCTATTGGCTGGACTATTTTTCCTGGCCTACCGTCTTTGGCGGACACAGCGGCAGCAACGGGACGAAACGGAGCGCCTGCGCACTATCACCGATACCATCGCCGACGGCTTGTATGTGCTCGACGTGCGCGGCAGGGTCACACTGGTCAACCCGGCATTCAGCGAAATCCTCGGCTTTCGCCCCGAAGAGGTGATCGGCAAGATCGGGCACGATCTCTTTCATGCCCACAATCGCGATGGTTCAATCGTTCCGCTAGAGCAATGCCCTATCTTCTCCAGCGTGCGGGAAGGCTCGCACTTCTGTGGCGACGAGATTTTTCGCACTGGCGACGGCGCCTACCTCGATGTCGAAGCCGCCGGACGCCCGATCCTTGACGTGCATGGTCGCCCGACCGGTAGCTCGGTAACCGCCTTCCGCGATATCTCCGCGCGCAAGGAGGCCGAGATCGCGCTGCTCGCGGCCAAGGAATCTGCGGAATCGGCCAATCGCGCCAAGAGCCGCTTTCTTTCGATGATGAGCCACGAAATCCGCACGCCGATGAATGGCGTGATCGGCATGGCGCAACTCCTGTTGCTGCCCAAGCTCGACGAGGCAGAGCGACTTGAATATGCCCGCACTATCTTCCACTCCGGCCAGGCGCTAATGACCCTGCTCAACGACATTCTCGACCTGTCAAAGATTGAGGCCGGGCGCGTCGAGCTTGAAACCGGCGTTGTCGAACCCGAGGAAATCCTGCGCGAAACCGCCGCATTGTTTGCCGGCGCTGCCGCCGACAAGGGTCTGCTGATTACCGCCGATTGGCAGGGCGAAGCGCAGCGCTATCGTGGCGATCCCCATCGCCTGCGCCAGATGCTTTCCAACCTGGTCGGCAACGCCATCAAATTTACCGCCCGTGGTGAAGTGCGACTCACCGCGCGGGAAACAGAATGCGTCGGCGACACCCGCATGCTGGAGTTCTCGGTCAGTGACACCGGTATTGGCATTCCCGCCGACAAGCTGGACCGTCTGTTTCAGCCGTTCTCGCAGGTGGACGCGTCCACCACGCGCGAATTCGGGGGTTCTGGTCTGGGTCTGTCCATAGTCCGCAGCCTGGTGCTGTTGATGGGCGGCAGCGTGGGGGTTGAAAGCGTTCCCGGCCAGGGATCGCGTTTTTGGTTCAGGGTTGAGCTGACACGGGCAATGGATGCCGACAGCCGGCATCGTGCGCGCAACGCCGATGACAGCCCGGCGCAGATACTGGGCGACCAAGACATGGGCGGCCACATCCTGGTCGTCGAGGATAACCAGACCAATCGGCGGGTCATCAGCGCCTTGCTAGGCAAGCTGGGCTTGACGGTGGAGACCGCCGAAGACGGCGAGCAGGGCGTCGAGCGCATTATCAACGCCGCCAATCGGCGCTGGCCCGACCTGATTCTGATGGACGTGCAAATGCCACTACTCGACGGATACGGCGCCACCGCGCGCATCCGGGAGTGGGAGGCACAACAGGAAGCACAACAGAAAGCGCAACAAAAGCAACACGCTCGCCCACGCCTGCCCATCATCGCCCTCACGGCGAATGCCTACGCAGAAGATCGTGAGCGCTGCCTCGCCGCCGGCATGGATGACTATCTTGCAAAGCCGATCAATACCAGCGACTTGGCACAGATGTTGGCAAAATGGCTG
>CAXNNH010000048.1:0-9144 GCA_964203325.1 Burkholderiales bacterium
TGTCTCATATTGGCTGCATCCTGCCGGAAGCAGTGATACCACCAACCTGTACTGGGAATTAATCATGACGACCGAACGTAAGGCAACACTGACGATTGAAGGACAAGCGCCTGTCGAATTTTCAATCATGACGCCAACACATGGCAACGATTGTATCGACATCCGTACGCTAGGTGCCAAAACAGGGCACTTTACCTATGATTCAGGCTTTCTTTCGACGGCAAGCTGCAAGTCGAAAATTACGTTTATCGACGGCGATAAAGGTGAGTTGCTTTATCGCGGCTACCCGATTGAACAACTGGCTGAACAGTGTAATTTCCTGGAAGTTGCCTATCTGCTGAAGAACAGCGAACTGCCCAACGCTGAAGAAAAGAAGAAATTTGAGTCCACCATCAAGGGGCATACCATGGTGCACGAGCAACTGACCAAGTTTTATCAGGGCTTTCGCCGTGATGCACACCCGATGGCGGTTATGGTCGGAGTGGTTGGCGCACTTTCGGCGTTCTACCATGAGGCGGAAGATTTTTCCGACGCAGAACACCGCAGCATTAGCTTTAACCGCATTGTTGCCAAGATGCCGACGATCGTCGCTATGGCCTATAAATACACGACTGGCCAGCCGTTCATGTATCCGCGCAACGATTTGGACTATACCGCCAACTTTATGTACCTGATGTTCGGTACTCCGTGCGAGGAATACAAGCCGAACCCAGTGCTTGTGCACGCGCTTGACATGATTTTTACCTTGCATGCCGATCACGAACAAAATGCGTCGACCTCCACCGTCCGTCTGGCCGGTTCGTCCGGCGCCAATCCGTTTGCGTGTATTTCTGCCGGTATCGCCTGTTTGTGGGGACCAGCGCACGGCGGTGCCAACGAAGCCTGCTTGCAAATGCTCGAAGAGATTGGTGACGTTTCGCGCGTTGGCGAATATATCGCTCGCGCCAAGGATAAAAACGACAGTTTCAAACTGATGGGTTTCGGCCATCGCGTATACAAGAACTTCGATCCGCGCGCCAAGCTGATGCGCAAGGTCTGTAACAATGTCTTGAAGGAATTGGGACTGGAAAACGACCGCCTGTTCAAGCTGGCAATGGAACTGGAAAAAATTGCGCTGGAAGATCCTTACTTCGTCGAGAAGAAACTCTACCCCAACGTCGATTTTTACTCCGGCATCGTGCAGAAGGCGCTCGGCATTCCAACCTCGATGTTCACCTGCATCTTTGCACTAGCCCGGACCGTTGGCTGGATGGCACAGTGGGAAGAGATGTTGGCCGACCCGGAATACAAGATCGGGCGTCCGCGCCAACTTTATGTTGGTACGGCGTCGCGCGACGTGAAACCGCTCGACCAGCGTTAAACAAATGAAGAGGGCGGTTAGCGATAGCCGCCCTGCTTGTTTGGCCGGTCGGTTAGTTTGACCGGCTTTTCAATGCGCGTCCCAGAAACCCTGACCACAGGTAGCTGCTATGATGAATCAGCTTTTCGGTACCACCCACCTCTTTGGCGGCAATGCGCCCTTCGTCGAGGAACTCTACGAGAATTATCTTGATAATCCCGCTTCCGTCTCCGACGCATGGCGTGCTTATTTCGATAACCTGGCGCAAATGCCGGGTCCTGTTGCACATGATGTTCCACACCTGCCCGTAATCCATGCTTTTGCCGAGCAGGCGAAAAAAGGCGGCTATCGCGCTGCCGCTGCGGCCCCGATCGACGACCAGAAGCAGGTCAGCGTATTACAGTTGATCAATTCCTATCGTTTTCTCGGTACACGCTGGGCCAATCTGGATCCGCTCAAACGCCAACCACGCCCAGCGATTCATGCTCTGGAACTGTCTCATTACGGGCTTTCGGACGCCGATCTGAATACGGTTTTCAATGCGGGATCGTTCAAGGGAATTGCCGAACACGCACCTTTGGGTCAGATTCTGGAATCACTCAAGGAAACCTACTGTAGCTCGATTGGCGTCGAGTATATGTACATGCACGAGATTGCCGAAAAGCGCTGGCTGCAAGCTCGCCTTGAGCCAATTCACTCGACACCCAGCTATACGGCTGAACACAAGAAACGTCTACTCGAACGCCTGACGGCTGCTGAAACCCTGGAGCGCTACCTGCATACCAAGTATGTCGGGCAGAAACGCTTCTCGCTCGAAGGCGGAGAATCGCTGATTGTAGCGATGGATGAACTGATTCGGGTTGGCGGCGGTCTCGGTGTCCAGGAAATGGTCATCGGCATGGCACACCGTGGTCGTCTTAACGTGCTGGTCAACACGCTCGGCAAATCGCCGTCGATGCTTTTCGCCGAGTTTGAAGGCAAAAAAGCGCAGGAACTTTCGTCGGGTGATGTCAAATATCATATGGGTTACTCGTCCGATGTCGGCACCCCTGGCGGTCCAGTTCATCTGACACTGGCATTCAATCCATCGCACCTGGAAATCGTGAATCCGGTGGTCGAGGGATCGGTCTACGCACGTCAAATACGTCGCGGCCCGGCGGGTAAGGGCCAGGTAGTCCCCGTGTTGATCCACGGAGATGCTGCGGTAGCGGGGCAGGGCGTTAATCAGGAAATGCTCAATTTCGCCCAGACGCGTGGTTACGGAACCGGTGGCACCGTTCATATCGTAGTTAACAACCAGATCGGTTTCACCACCTCGGATCCGCGCGACTATCGTTCCTCGCTCTACTGCACGGACATCTTCAAGATGGCCGACGCTCCCATCTTCCACGTCAACGGTGATGATCCGGAAGCGGTAGCGCTGGTGACGCAAATGGCTATGGAATTCCGCCAGACCTTCAAGAAAGATGTCGTCGTCGACATCGTCTGCTTCCGTAAACTCGGTCACAACGAGCAGGACGAGCCGATGGTCACGCAGCCCTTGATGTACAAGAAGATTCATGCACATCCCGGAACGCGCAAGCTTTACGGCGACAAATTGGTCGCACAAGGCATCTGTGTTGCTGACGAGCCGGATCAGATCATTAAGGACTACCGGATCGCCATGGACGAAGGTCGCCATCGAATCGATCCCGTGATTACCGATTACCACAACAAGTATGCCATTGACTGGACGCCGTACGCGCATGCGGCGTATACCGAGAAATGCGATACGACGGTACCGCTCAATGAACTTAAGCGCCTGTCCGGGCGTTTGACCGATCTGCCGGCTGATTTCACGCTGCACTCGCGTGTCAAGAAAATTATCGAAGACCGTTCCGCCATGGGCGAAGGCAAATTGCCGGTCGACTGGGGCATGGGTGAAAACTTGGCCTATGCTACTTTGCTGGCGGAGGGTTACGGAATTCGGCTGTCCGGAGAGGATGTCAATCGCGGTACTTTCTTCCACCGCCATGCCGCTTTACACGACCAGAACCGTGAAAAATGGGACGAGGGAAGTCATCGTCCGCTGGCTAGTTTGCAGGCAGAACAGGGGCGTTTTCGCTCTTTTGACTCGGTACTCTCGGAAGAGGCGGTGCTGGCTTTTGAATATGGTTACGCTACGGCAACGCCCCATGAAATGGTCGTTTGGGAAGCTCAGTTCGGCGACTTTGCCAATGGCGCGCAGGTAGTTATCGATCAGTTCCTAGCCTCTGGTGAAGCCAAGTGGGGGCGCGGTTGCGGCCTGGTCATGCTGCTCCCGCACGGTTACGAAGGACAGGGACCTGAGCATTCGTCGGCGCGTATCGAACGCTACATGCAGCTCTCTGCCGACTTCAACTGGGAAGTTTGCGTTCCCTCCAACGCCGCCCAGATTTACCATGTGCTGCGTCGCCAAATGCTGCGCAAACAACGTAAACCGCTTATTGTCATGACGCCCAAGTCGCTGCTGCGCCACAAGGATGCCACCAGCTCGCTCGACGAGCTGGCTAACGGCACCTTCCAGACGGTGATCGGTGAGATTGAGGCGCTGGACGCCCAGAAGGTCACGCGTCTCGTTGCTTGCTCGGGGAAAATATATTTCGAGCTACTGGCCGCCCGACGCGAACGCAAGATTGAAAACATTGCGCTGGTCCGTATCGAGCAGCTTTATCCGTTCGACGACCGTCGTTTGGCCGAAGAATTGAAGAAATACCCTAGCCTAACGCAACTCGTCTGGTGTCAGGAAGAGCCAGAAAACCAGGGGGCTTGGTACGCCAAGCACCATCGTCTCGCGCAACTCATCGGCAAGGGCCAGAGCCTGTCGGTGGTATCCCGTCCGGCATCGTCTTCGCCGGCCGTCGGTTACGCCGCCAAGCATGCCGTCCAGCAAAAGGCAGTGATCGACGCCGCCCTCGGTTGAAATCGCTCTTTCAGATCAAGATTACAAATCGGAGTTCTTATGCCCATCATCGACGTCAAAGTTCCACAACTTTCTGAATCCGTCGCCGAAGCGACCCTGGTGACCTGGCACAAAAAGGCCGGCGAGGCCGTGTCGCGTGACGAGAATTTGATCGATATCGAGACGGATAAAGTCGTCCTCGAACTTCCCGCGCCGGATGGCGGGGTATTGCTGGAAATCCTCAAGGCAGACGGGGATACCGTGGTCGCCGGCGAAATCATCGCTCGTATCGACACCGAAGCCAAAGCGGGTGCCAGTGCTCCGGCGGCTACGGCCGTGGTGGCTGCCGTTGCACCTTCGGTTGCTGCAGCCCCCCCTGTTGCAGGTGTCGCCAGCCCGGCCGCGCGCAAGATACTTGACGAGAAAGGTATCGCTGCCGCCAACGTCGATGGAACCGGTCGGGGCGGTCGGGTGACCAAGGAAGACGCCGTCGCCGCCCAGCCCAAGGCCGCCGCACCCACCTTGGCCGCTGTACCGGCGGTGGTTATTCCGCTCGGTGATCGTCCCGAGCAGCGTGTGCCGATGTCGCGTCTGCGTGCCCGCGTTGCCGAACGTTTACTCCAGTCGCAAGCCACCAACGCCATTCTGACCACCTTTAACGAGGTAAACATGGGCCCGGTGATGGCGCTGCGCAAGCAATATGGCGAGAAGTTCGAGAAGACGCACGGCGTTCGTCTCGGCTTCATGGGTTTCTTCGTCAAGGCGGTGATTGCTGCGCTGCAGAAGTTCCCGATCATCAATGCTTCGGTGGACGGTACCGACATCGTTTACCACGGCTATATCGACATCGGTATCGCCGTGGGTAGCCCACGCGGCTTGGTTGTCCCCATTCTGCGCGATGCCGATCAGATGAGCATTGCCGACATCGAGAAAAAGATCGCTGAATTTGGCACCAAAGCCAAGGATGGCAAGCTAACGATGGAAGAACTGACCGGCGGCACCTTCTCGATCTCCAACGGCGGCGTCTTCGGTTCGATGCTGTCGACGCCGATCATCAATCCGCCGCAGTCGGCCATCCTCGGCATTCATGCCACCAAGGATCGTGCTGTCGTCGAAAACGGCCAGATCGTCATCCGCCCGATCAACTACCTGGCCATGTCCTACGATCACCGCATTATCGACGGTCGCGAAGCCGTACTGGGTCTGGTGACGATGAAGGAAGCGCTGGAAGATCCAGCTCGCCTGCTGCTCGGGATTTAATAAAAAGCTAACCACCAAGACACCAAGAACACAAAGTTTCACCCAGTAGTTCGTGAATTCTTGGTGCTACTCGGTGCCTTGGTGGTGAAGAATTTAGGAGTTCTCATGTCCCAACAATTCGATCTTCTCGTTATTGGCGCTGGTCCTGGAGGCTATGTGGCCGCCATCCGAGCGGCGCAGCTCGGTTTCAATGTCGCCTGTTGTGAATCCAACGCCTACGCTGACCCAAAGGGCGAGCCGCGTCTCGGTGGCACCTGCCTCAACGTCGGCTGTATTCCGTCGAAAGCGCTATTGCACACCTCGCACCTGTTTGAAGAAGCCGGTCATAGTTTTGCGGCGCAGGGTATCTCGGTCGGTACGCCGAAAATCGATGTCGAAACCATGGTCGCTCGCAAGAACGGCATCGTTCAACAACTGACCAGCGGTATCAAAGGGCTCTTCAAGAAGAACAAGGTGACGTTGCTTAACGGCCACGGTTCCTTTGTCGCACAAAGTGCGACGGGCTGGCAAATCAAAGTCGGAGAGGAAGTAGTTGACGCCAAGCAAGTCATTGTCGCTACCGGTTCCAAAGCTCGCCACCTACCGGGGATCGCGGTCGATAACAAAATCGTCTGCGACAACGCCGGTGCACTCGACATCGACGCCGTGCCTAAGAAGTTGGCCATCATCGGTGCCGGTGTCATTGGATTGGAGATGGGCAGCGTCTGGCGTCGTCTTGGTTCCGATGTCACCATCCTCGAAGCGCTGCCCGATTTCCTTTCAGTGGCCGACGTCGATGTCGCCAAAGAAGCTGCCAAACTGTTTAAAAAACAAGGGCTGGATATAAAAACCGGCGTCACAATTGGCGACGTAAAAGTCGGCAAGAAGAGCGTCTCTCTGGCTTACACAGACAAGGATGGCAAGGCGCAGCACCTTGATGCCGACCGCCTGATCGTTTCGGTCGGCCGTATCCCGAATACCGACGGCCTGCAGGCCGACAAGGTGGGCTTGCAGCTTAACGAGCGCGGGCAGATCAAGGTCGATAGCCATTGCCGCACCAATCTACCCGGTGTTTGGGCGGTCGGCGATGTGGTTACCGGCCCCATGCTGGCGCATAAGGCATCGGAAGAAGGCATCATGGTTGCCGAACTGATGGCTGGCCAGGCCGGTCACTGCAATTTTGAGACTATTCCCTGGGTGATCTACACCAGCCCGGAAATCGCCTGGGTCGGCAAAACCGAGCAGCAACTTAAAGCCGACGGCGTTGCCTACAAGGCCGGCAAGATTCCGTTTGCCGCCAATGGCCGCGCGTTGGGCATGGGCGAGCCGAGCGGTTTCGTCAAAATGCTGGCTTGCGCCAAAACCGACCGTATCCTCGGCGCGCATATCATCGGCCCTAACGCCTCGGAGCTGATTTCCGAATGCGTCGTGGCTATGGAATTTAGCGCAGCGTCTGAAGATCTGGCACGCATCTGTCACGCTCACCCGACGCTGTCGGAAGTGGTACACGAAGCCGCGCTCGCTTGCGACAAACGCCCGATACATTTCTAATCGTATCCGACGTTGGCAGTAGACAAGCAAGGCGAGGTGTTGCACACCTCGCCTTTTTTATCGTAGGCCAAACGTGTTAACTGGCGTTTAAAGCATGGCCTATATCGAGTTATTGATCCGTCCAACTGAAGTTTGAATTGATCAATTCAACTACACCATTAAACAGTGCATCACAAGCGAGAAGAGCTTCAAACTTCATCAGAGCGGTTCAATAAGCGACAAACTGCCGTTCTAACCGACTTCGCTTCCTTTAACCTCAGGGGCACGAATGCCGTTCTCGCGCCGTGCCTGCCACAAGTCACTCAATTTTAGGTCACTCTTGGCCGACTAATTTTCGCGGGAAGCTTGGTTGTTTATAGTGCCCTCCGCAACACCCCGATCAAACCAGCGCAGTTTTTCACGCAGGGTAACGACCGAGCCAATGATGATTAGGGTCGGCCCCTTGAGTTGGCCTGCGCTACGTTCGGCAATATCGGCGATCGTGCCGGTAATGACTTTTTGCTGGGGTAGCGTGCCGTCCTGAATAACGGCGGCAGGCGTGTCGCTCGACATCCCATGTGCAATTAGCTGTTGGCTGAGAATGGGCAGGCCAGCCAGCCCCATATAGATAACCAACGTTTGTTTGGGTCTGACCATGGCCAGCCAGTCGAGATCCAGGCTGCCGTCCTTGAGATTGCCGGTAACTAGCAGGCAGGCGTGAGCATGGTCGCGATGTGTTAGCGGAATGCCGGCATAGGCGGCAACACCGGCGGCGGCTGTGATGCCGGGAACCACTTGAAAGGGAATGTTGCTGGCAGCCAGCAGTTCGATTTCTTCGCCGCCCCGGCCAAAGGTGTAGGGATCGCCGCCTTTGAGGCGCAGAACGCGCTGTCCCTGCTGCGCCCGTTCGAGCATCAGGGCATTGATTTCCTCTTGGCGCAGGGTGTGGTTGGCACGTTGCTTCCCCACATAAATCCGTTCGGCGTCGCGTCGCGTCATGTCAACGATTTCGGTAGACACCAGATTGTCGTAAAGGACGACATCGGCCTTCTGCATCAAGCGCAGCGCGGCAAAGGTCAGTAAATCGGGATTCCCCGGCCCGGCGCCGACGATATAGACTTCGCCGCACGGCATGGTCGTGCCGGTACTCTGCGCCTGCTGAAGTACAGCGCTCAGTTCGGCCTCAGCCATTTCTTGACGGCCCGACAAGACCAGATCGGCGACACGACCGTGCAACACTTTCTCCCAAAATGGGCGACGGGCACTTTCCGGCATGCTGTCGATGGCTTGTTTGCGGAATTTTCGGGCCAGTTTGGCTAACTCGCCGTAGGTGGCCGGGAACAGTGTTTCCAGTTTGCTGCGAATCAGGCGCGCCAGTACCGGCGAGGCGCCACCGGTCGATGTGGCAATCAGTACCGGTGAGCGGTCGACAATAGCCGGCACAATGAAAGAACACAGTTCGGGATCGTCGACCGCATTGACCGGTTTGAGTTGCGCCTGTGCCGCACGGGATACTTCGGCGTTGACTTCGCGCCGGTTGGTTGCCGCAATCACCAAGTGCGCGCCATCCAACGTATCCAGGGCATAGGCTTGCGCTTTGTACCTGATTTCACCTGTCTCGGCGAGTCTTTGCAAGGCAGCACATAACGCAGGGGCGACGACGGTGACATCGGCCCCGGCTTTACGCAAGAGCGTTATTTTTCTGAATGCGACTTCGCCGCCGCCAATCACGGTGCACGGCTTGTTTTTGAGATCGAGAAAGATCGGGAAATATTCCATTGCAGCAATTCTCCGTGCAGTTATCCGATGACGTAATGCGCAAAACCAGGCGAATCAATCCCTCACCAAAGGGCTAGCAATTGACCGTCCTCCACTTTGTTTGGCCATTCCTTGAGCGCGCAACGAACTTCTGCTTCGGTACAGCTACCATCCGTGATGTCAAATTCCCAGTGATGTTTCGGACAGGTCAGCTTGGTGCCTTGCAGCGCCAGAAAAGGAATGTAGGTGGACTGGTGCGGACAACTGCTGTCGTAGACATGAATCGCCTGAGCGCTACGATAGAGAAACAGGCTACGGCCATCGCATGCCACGGGAGTCGCTTGCTCCAAAGGCAAAT
>CAXNNH010000049.1:0-8999 GCA_964203325.1 Burkholderiales bacterium
GGCCCCGGCTCGGCGAGAGCTGTTTCAATTTCTTCGCGATCTACCGCTTTTTCGTCAAAGCCATCGACGCCCACTTCGAGACCGCGTAGCGCTTTCTGCAACGACTCCTGAAAAGTACGACCAATCGCCATCACTTCTCCGACCGACTTCATTTGCGTAGTCAAACGAAAATCGGCCTGCGGAAATTTCTCAAAGGCGAAACGAGGAACCTTGGTGACCACATAGTCGATAGATGGCTCAAAGGAAGCCGGTGTCTTACCGCCCGTAATTTCATTGGCCAACTCATCAAGCGTGTAGCCGACGGCTAATTTAGCAGCGACCTTGGCAATTGGAAATCCTGTGGCCTTTGAAGCAAGCGCCGAAGAGCGTGAAACACGCGGGTTCATTTCGATGACGATCATTCGGCCGTCGGTCGGGCAGATGGAAAATTGTACGTTCGAGCCACCGGTATCGACGCCGATTTCGCGCAGCACCGCCACCGAGGCGTCGCGCATGATCTGGTATTCCTTGTCGGTCAGTGTCTGCGCCGGTGCCACAGTAATCGAATCACCGGTATGCACACCCATCGGATCGAAATTTTCGATCGAGCACACGATAATGCAGTTATCCGCCTTGTCGCGAACAACTTCCATTTCAAATTCTTTCCAGCCAATTAACGATTCTTCTATCAGCAACTCGCGCGTTGGACTGGCTTCAAGACCGCGTTTGCAGATCTCAACAAATTCTTCCTGATTGTAAGCGATCCCTCCCCCCGATCCACCCATGGTAAACGAGGGACGAATGATCGCCGGAAAACCGATCATCGCCTGAACCTGCTGCGCCTCTTCCATCGAGTGAGCTGCAGCAGAGCGCGCCGAAGCCAAGCCGATTTTAGTCATCGCAAGCTTGAACTTTTCGCGATCTTCGGCCTTGTCGATGGCTTCACGCGAAGCGCCAATCATTTCGACAGAAAACTTTTCGAGCACACCATGCTTGGCCAGATCAAGCGCGCAGTTCAGCGCTGTCTGCCCACCCATCGTTGGTAGCAGCGCATCAGGGCGCTCCTTCTCAATAATTTTTTCTACAACCTTCCAAGTGATCGGCTCAATGTAGGTTACATCTGCCATATCCGGATCAGTCATAATGGTCGCTGGATTGGAATTAACCAGAATGACCCGGTACCCTTCTTCGCGCAATGCCTTGCAAGCTTGCGCTCCGGAATAGTCGAATTCGCAGGCCTGACCGATAACAATCGGACCGGCACCAATAATAAGAATGCTCTTGAGATCTGTACGCTTAGGCATGAGTTACTTTCCTGCGGCCTTTTTGTCTTGCATCATCTTGATAAATCGCTTGAACAGGTAATCGACATCATGCGGCCCCGGACTGGCTTCGGGGTGTCCCTGGAACGAAAAGGCGGGCACATCGGTACGCGCCACTCCCTGCAACGAACCATCGAATAGCGAGACATGCGTTGGTCGCAGATTCGACGGAAGCGAATCGGGATCCACCGCAAAGCCGTGGTTCTGGCTAGTAATCACTACGCGCTGCGTATCAAGATCCTTTACCGGGTGATTAGCGCCGTGATGACCGAACTTCATCTTCATCGTTCTGGCACCGGAGGCCAGCGCTAGCAATTGATGCCCAAGACATATTCCGTAGGTCGGGACGCCTTTGTCCAGCAATTCGCGAATAGCAGTGATCGCATAATCGCACGGACCGGGATCACCCGGGCCATTCGAGAGAAAAACGCCATCAGGATTGAATGCCAGCACTTCGGCCGCTGATGTTTGGGCAGGAACGACGGTGACCTTACAACCACGCGCCGAAAGCATGCGCAGGATATTATGTTTGACGCCAAAATCGTAGGCTACGACATGAAACTTGGGATCTCCAGCCGGCATATAACCGCCCAGTGACCACTCACCTTCTGCCCAAACATAGGGAGAAGCAACGGACACAACCCTGGCCAGATCCATGCCTGCCAACCCTGGAAAAGCTTGTGCCTCATCAACAGCAGCCGACTCGTCGACCTGTACCGCCATTATGCAACCAGATTGAGCACCCTTTTCTCGCAATATGCGAGTCAGCTTACGAGTATCAATCCCGGCAATGGCTAGCAAACCATGCTTTTTCAAGTAAGCGGGAAGGGTCTCCCGCAAACGCCAACTTTCGGCACGAACCGGCAAGTCACGAATAACCAAACCGGCTGCGTAATTAGAACGTGACTCGAAATCCTCTGCATTACAACCGACGTTGCCGATGTGCGGATAGGTAAGTGTAACGATCTGACGACAGTAGGACGGATCGCTAAGTATTTCCTGATAACCCGTCATTGCCGTATTGAATACTACCTCGCCACTGGTGCGCCCTTCGGCACCCACAGAGTATCCATGAAAGACGGTTCCATCGGCAAGCGCGAGAATCGCAGGTGGGAACTGGGGTAGCAACGACACGGGGAAACTCCTGTTGAATCTGCTGGATCGGTAAAGTTCGCAGCCCGACAAAGCCTTATATACGCAAAGCGGGATGTGCACACCGCCATCCCGCTTAGTTCCTTGCAAACCGGCGAATTATACCGGAGCACCCTTATATAAGCAATTTCCTCCACCTATCCGCACCATAATAGTGAATTGTTCGGGGATGGATAGCGTTGCGAAAAAGCAAAATACATTCGCCCACCTGCACAGCAAGGAACCGACTACCGCTAAACAGCCCCACTTCCATGCACAAAATGCTCTATTTTCGGC
Organism: Burkholderiales bacterium; assembly: GCA_964203325.1. Classification (GTDB taxonomy): domain Bacteria; phylum Pseudomonadota; class Gammaproteobacteria; order Burkholderiales; family Rhodocyclaceae; genus JACQYA01. Next base: position 2,730 of record CAXNNH010000049.1, read on the forward strand.
TTTAGTCGTGCCATTTCCATAGCAAGTGAATCAGACAAATGCATACAACGGCTCCAGTCATCAACCTGATCTCCACCTGCGGCATGCTCCAGATCGAGGGCGATACGGCGTGCATTTTCGGCATGAAACATGGCAAGAAGACTCTTGAGCGTATGTGCGTCCAAACAGAGCTGCTGTGCGTTACGCTCACGTAATGCAGATTGAATCCGACCCAGATGCTCATCCCACTCGCTAAGCAGCATGCTAGCCAAGGTCAACAGCAAATCGCGCTCACCCAAATCGCGCATGGCTGCGTCCAGATCGAGCGTAGTCGCGCTTAATTCAGACGAAAATCCGGACCCAGCCTCGGCTAAATTACCAGAGCCGGAATCGATCTCCAAACCGCGCTCAATGGCTGCGTACAAATCATTGGCACGAATGGGCTTGGAAAGGTAATCGTTCATCCCCGCTTGTAAGCAACGACCACGGTCTCCGTCAGTGGCGTTAGCGGTCATGGCAATAATGGGGACTGGCTTAAAGTCAGTCGAAACTACCCAACTGCGCCTCATCTCGCGCGAACGAATCGCGCCAGTCGCCTCAACCCCACCCATGACCGGCATCTGCATGTCCATCAAAATCAGATCGAATGAATTTTTCTCGAACTGATCCACTGCCTCGGCACCATTATTAGCCAGCGTAACGTGGTAACCGCGCGCATCCAGCAAGCGCTTCGCCAACTCCTGATTCACCGGATTATCTTCTACCAGCAATATTTCAATGGCCGGACCGTTAGGCGCGGGAGGATCGTCACGGATATCGAAAGGATCCAGTGTCAGCGTACTTTGCGCTTGAGTACCAAACACCATGACCAGAGCGTCGACCAAATCCTCTGGCGCTATTGGTTTAACGAGGATCGTAGCGACATTAAGCTCTCTCAAACGACCAGAATCCTTACGCTGCTGCTCTGTATTAAGCAACATGATCAGCTTTTCCGGACATAACCCTACGCGCCAGGATTCCGCGAGAGCCAAACCACCGGGGGGCGCCATTTGTGCATCGGCCAACACACACGCGTAAGGGAAACCCACTGATCGCGAGCGCTCAATAATCGTCAAAGCCGCAGACGCATCGGACATGACCGAGACCTGCATCCCATTTTGTTCCAGGATAGTGACTAGCTGCGCAGCAACAGCCGAATTATCCTCCAGCAACAATATACGTTGCCCCTCGAACCGAGCACGCGGAGACTCTGTCAAGGCGCTTAAGCTGTTGGAGGCATTGGGATCCATACCAAATCGTGCATTGAAATAGAAGCACGAGCCTTCGCCCTCGACGCTTTCCAGCCAAATACGCCCTCCCATCATCTGCACTAGACTGGTGCAGATTGTCAGGCCCAAACCGGTTCCCCCATAACGCCGGGTCGTCGAGTCATCCGCCTGCGAAAAAGCCTCAAATATTGCAGTTTGCCGAGAGAGAGGAATGCCAATTCCAGAATCGCGCACGGAAAAACGAATGACGAACGAAGCCGAAGTACTACTCTCAAGCGAGACATCGATGGAAATATTACCGCCGGCCGTAAACTTGATCGCGTTTACCAGTAAATTAGAGATCACCTGACGAACCCGTGTCGGATCCCCGACAACCCTTGCCGGCACATCCGGCGCGACGGAGACGATAACCTCCAGCCCCTTTTTGTGCGCCATAACGGCCAATCCTCTCGCGGCATCGAAGATCAAGCTGGAAAGCGAGAAGGCAATTTGCTCAAAATTAAGCTTGCCGGCTTCGATCTTGGAGAAATCGAGAATATCGTTCACGATGGTCAGCAGAGTTTCTGCCGATGATTTAACCGTCTTTAGATAGTGGCGTTGCTCGGTGTCGAGACGAGTATCGAGCGCGAGTTCGGTCATCCCGATAATTCCGTTCATCGGCGTGCGAATCTCATGACTCATATTGGCCATGAAGGCACCACGCGCCCGATTCGCCGATTCGGCAGATTCTTTAGCCGCCAGCGACTCGGCTTCAATCTGTTTGAAATCTGTAATATCTCGATGCAACAAAATAATGCGCAGTGGTTCGCCGTCCGCATCGCGAGCAATCACCATGCCTTTAAGCAGCAGCCACTTCCACCCCCCCGACTGCGTGAGTAAACGGCATTCCGCCTGAAAATTAGGCGACCTACCCTGTACATGCGCTGAAATTTTTGCATCCAGCCGGCTCAAGTCATCCGGCTGTACGAGGCGCCGCCAGGCGGCAACCGTATCGGCGACTTCAGTGTCACCATAGGCCAGCAGACGCTTCCAATGCCGCCCAGATTCAATCAGGCCCGTCTTCAAATTCCAGTCCGAAAATGAATCGCCAGCGAGACTGGCCTGAACCTTTTGTAGCCGCCCGTATTGCATAAGTACGCTGTCGGTCACGGTCAGCAAGCGCTGCACCCCCTTTGCTAACTCAGGATGCTCAGCGGCCGCCTTCATCAACAACTGATTGAGCACACCCTCGCCGTCCCCACCAAAAATCTCACGAAGTTTGGCGGCCAGGAGTTTTGACTTCATCGACGACACCTAACCCCAGATTCCATGCAGCAGATCAACACAAACCCAGGACATCTTGCATGTCGAACAAGCCACATTTTTTGTCCGCCAAGAAGTGTGCAGCGCGCAGACTACCCAGGGCATAAGGCATACGGCTACTGGCCTTGTGGCTAATCTCGACGCGTTCGCCAGTCCCGCAATACATAACGGTATGATCACCAACAATATCGCCACCACGCACCGTCGCAAAGCCGATAGTCGATGGATCGCGCTCGCCGGTGACGCCCTCGCGGCCGTAGATGGCGCACTGTTTAAGATCACGACCAAGCGCTTGCGCCACCACTTCACCCAAGCGTAATGCCGTACCCGATGGAGCATCGACCTTATGCCGATGATGCGCCTCGACGATTTCTATATCGTAACCTTCGCTGAGGATGCGCGAAGCAGTATCGAGCAGTTTGAAAACTACGTTAACGCCGACGCTCATGTTGGGCGCAAAAACAAGGGGAATATCGAGCGCGGCATCGGCTATTGCCTGCTTGCCATGCACATCAAAACCAGTAGTACCAATTACCATGGCAACTCTGTGACGCCGACAGATTTCAAGATGTGCCAGCGTACCTTCCGGGCGCGTAAAATCGATTAGACAATCGGCCATCGCTATCCCAGCCTCAACGTCGCTGCTGACCAGTACGTCACACGACATGCCCACCAATTCACCTGCCTCTTTGCCGAGTACAGCCGTTCCTGGCTGATCAATGGCGGCAACCAGTGTCGCTGCGCCATCTTTTAGAATCGACTCGATCAACATTCTGCCCATACGTCCACTAGCACCCACAACCGTAATCTTCATTCCATCCATCTCACCACCCTACACTTTCCATCATTTTGCCAAACAAACTTTTCTCTTCGCTTGACGGCAAAGGCGCACGCCCATCGTCCGGCAGCGAGCCAAGATCAATCACACGCGACCGAGTTTCCGGCGCAAGCGAAACATCGCTCGTCTGCGCGGGTTCGACATCACCCTCGACGCGTAACAGCTTGCCCCCTGCATCAAAGAATATAGATAACTTGCGCATCTCGACTTCCCCGCTCCGCCCCTTCTGCAAACGATAAACGTAGTCCCAGCGATCCGCATGGAACATATCGATCAGCATAGGCGTTCCGAGAACGAAACGCACTTGATCCCTGGATAAACCCGGACGTAGCTGGGAAGCCATTTCTTGGGTCACGACGTTACCCTGTTGCACGTCGATCCGGTATTCGGTAACCAGACGTGGTACCGAAGAGCATCCGGAAAAAATAGTCGCAATAAGGACTGCACTGGCGAATCGCGAGAAAATCATGCGCTTGAAGAACCTTCGTAGATTATGGGTTATAAAAATCAAAAAACGGTACGAAACGCTGCCCCGAATACCGCCATTCCTTTTGCCAAGCCCTGAAGGCTTCTATAACTTCCTTTGGGCGGTATATCATAACTGAAAAAAATCTCTATTCTTCACCTAGCAAGGTAATCCTAATCCATGAGTAATTCCAGCGACCTTAAGAGCCTGGGGCTCAAAGCCACTTTCCCGCGCATGAAAATTCTTGAACTGTTCGAGAAGAGTCAAATTCGCCACTTGACGGCCGAGGATGTATATCGACTGCTGCTTGCCGAAAACATAGACATTGGCCTGGCCACCGTCTACCGCGTCCTCACCCAATTTGAACAGGCAGGACTCCTTGAACGACACCACTTTGAATCGGGCAAGGCCGTTTTCGAAATCAATGCCGGACAGCATCACGATCACCTGGTGTGTGTAAACTGCGGTCGCGTCGAAGAATTTTATGACCCTGAAATCGAGCGTCGTCAGACACAAATCGCCCAAGAGCGTGGCTTCGCCATACAGGAACACGCCCTCTATCTTTACGCAGAATGCACCAAGTCGGGATGCCCACACCGCAACGACAGCACTCTCAAGTAGCAGCATTCCTAGCACCTCAAATTGTGTTAATTACATATAAGATCAGGATCTCATGGAAGCATTCATTACCTCCACACTGCTGGTTGCCCTTGCCGAAATGGGTGACAAGACGCAGTTGCTATCGTTTATTCTCGCCGCCCGTCTGCGTCGCCCAGCGGCGATAATAGCCGGCATTTTTGTAGCCACCATCGCCAATCACGCCCTTGCCGGCTGGGTTGGCGCCTGGGTCGCCACTTTTTTCTCGCCGGAAACGCTGCGCTGGATGGTTGGCGTCGCCTTCATCGCCTTCGGTCTATGGACGCTGAAACCGGACGAGCTTGGCGAAGACGAAGCCCCCAAGGCTGGACACGCCAGCGCCTTCATGACAACGCTCATCGCGTTTTTTCTGGCCGAAATGGGCGACAAAACGCAGTTTGCGACCATCGCTCTGGCGGCTCGTTTCGACTCTTTGCTCTGGGTGGTGGTCGGCACCACGCTAGGCATGATGGCGGCCAATGTTCCCGCCGTTCTGATCGGTGAAAAACTGGCGCACAAGCTGCCGCTCAAGGCCATTCGCTGGACTGCAGCCGCCGTCTTCGCCGTAACTGGCATCGTCACGCTGTTACGCTGATCGCAAAAACTGAGACATCGGACGAGCGAACAGCGCTGAAAGGCGCGTGGGTAGGCGTTCTACAAGACCCCCCCTGAAGAGTGGCGTGTTTATTGGCTCTCAGGGCAGGAGCCGCGTAGAACGCCTATTGGCGCGGCTCTCCAGGGCATCGCTCATAAAATGGGCGTCAATGGTGTGACTGGCCTCACGCCTTATTTTCGCCCTGACAAGGCACCGAAAACACCGAAGCGAAACCGCCGCCTGGGGTGCGAAAATTAGTGGTTTGCCCTTGGTAAAGGCGTGCCGAAACGAGCTGGACCGCTCCGCAATAAGCGTAGTTACGCAAGTCAAGCTTCAGATCCTGCTCGACGCCATCGACCAGCAGGCGTCGTTCCGAGGGCGGCACCAGCGCCTGTGCAACATAGCCGCCGCGTAATATTTCTTCGAACACCCGCTTGGTCAGCTTATCACCGCGATAGGCTGCTTTGCTGCCGTAACCTGCCGCTGGCTTAAAAAACCATTGTTTGCGGCTGCTCCAGAAAGACTCGGCCTCCTCGGCCAACACCTCAACTGTGCGCGGAATCGTACTAAGCAGTAACTGCTGTTCAGCACGGCTCAGGCCAGTCCCGGCCAGCCATTTTGCATCGGTCAACGCCACCAGATTGCGCTTGTCGGCGTACAGTGCGTGTGCCTGCGGGTGCGGCGTCACCACCACCGCATCGGCCAGATAAGCCTCGCGCAAGGCGCTATGTTGCGGCTCGGCAAAGGCGAAATCGGTCAGTCGATTGTAGACAAGATCTATTGCCTGCCTGCCAAAATACAGTTTCCCGTCAACAAAATTGAGTTGCGTGGGATCGACGACACTGGCACCAATGCCGTTGCTTTCGAACAGCTCACGAAACAACTCGAATTCCGGCCCAAGATACTGCCCACCCGGCGCCTCGTCGACGATGGCGATGTGCGTTAAGCCGGGTGCTAATGTCCCTTCGCCGCGCGCCAACCGCCACTCCGCGCGGAACATGGCGACGAAGGCGGCTTCCGGCGTCGTCGAATCAGGAAACAGTGCCGCCATTTGGCCGCAGCAGGCACGCTGGGCGCGTAGCAGTTTGGCGCTGAGCAAGCCGCCTCCGGCGTTGGTGTTGATTTCGATCAACTGCGGACCTTTGGCCCCTAGATGGAAATCGTAGCCGAGAAAAACACCCGCCGC
>CAXNNH010000050.1:0-8853 GCA_964203325.1 Burkholderiales bacterium
GGATCAATGCCGCCAATGCCGAAACCTACGTCCGGGCCGGCGCCGACATCCTGGTGAGCAGCGCACCGTATTTTGCTGCGCCGCGCGATGTAGCCGTCAGTCTTGGCCCGTCCCGTGCTGTGCTGTCGTCGTCATCCTCAGTAAACTAATGATCTTTTTTTGAAATATTGACTTATGGATAGCGCCGCTTACTCGCAAGATCTGGCCGCCGTCTGGCTGACGCTCAAACTGGCGACGGTGGTGACGATCCTGTTGCTGATCGTCGGCACGCCGATGGCCTGGTGGCTGGCGCATACACGCTCGGCGTTCAAGGGCATCGTCGGCGCCGTCGTGGCGCTGCCACTGGTGCTGCCGCCGACGGTTATCGGTTTTTATTTGCTACTGACGATGGGGCCGAATGGTCCAGTCGGGCAACTGACGCAGTGGCTCGGCCTGGGTTTGCTGCCGTTTACCTTCCCCGGTCTGGTCATCGCTTCGGTTTTCTACTCGCTGCCTTTTGTCGTGCAGCCAATCCAGAACGCTTTCGAGGCGATTGGCGAGAGGCCGCTGGAAGTGGCCGCCACGCTGCGTGCCAGTCCGTGGGACGCTTTTTGGTCAGTTGCCGTGCCGCTCGCCCGCCCCGGTTTTCTGAGCGGTGCCATTCTTGGTTTTGCGCATACGGTGGGCGAATTCGGCATCGTATTGATGATCGGCGGCAACATCCCTGACAAGACGCGCGTCGTCTCGGTGCAAATTTACGACCACGTCGAAGCGCTGGAATACACGCAGGCGCATTGGCTGGCTGCGGGCATGGTGCTTTTTAGCTTCCTCGTCTTGCTGGCGTTGTACACTTTTAACCCCGCGCGCAGGCAAGTGCTATGAGCCAGAACGCTACGATCCCGGAAATTCGCGCCCGCTTTCGCGTCGTGCGCAGCGATTTCAGTCTCGACGTTGATCTGACGTTGCCGGGGCGCGGTGTCAGTGCGCTGTTTGGTCATTCCGGCTCGGGCAAAACCACCTGCCTGCGCGCGATGGCCGGGTTGGAGCGCGCCAGCGACGGCTACTTCGCGCTAGGCAGCACGGTTTGGCAGGATGAGGCGAAGGGGATTTTTGTGCCAACGCACCAGCGCGCGCTGGGAGTCGTTTTTCAGGAAGCCAGCCTTTTCCCGCACCTCTCGGTGCGCGGCAATATGGAGTTTGGGCAAACTCGTGGGCAAATACGCGGACAAATGCGTGGAAAAAACAACGCAGCGGCCAGCGAGCGCCGCTACGCCTTGCCCGAGGTTGCTGATTTACTCGGCATTGGACACTTGCTTGCGCGCGCGCCCAGCCAACTCTCGGGCGGCGAACGTCAGCGTGTGGCCATTGCCCGCGCGCTGTTAACATCGCCGCAGATTCTGTTGATGGACGAACCGCTGGCGGCTCTCGACCTGAAGCGCAAGCTGGAGATCCTGCCCTATCTGGAACGTCTGCACCGCGAGTTGTCGCTGCCGATTGTCTACGTCAGCCACGCGCCGGACGAAGTGGCGCGTCTGGCCGACCATCTGGTCTTGCTCGACCAGGGGCGGGTGGTGGCCAGTGGTCCGCTCAACGACGTGTTGAGCCGGATCGATCTGCCAACTGCTTTTGCCGACGATGCCGGCGTCGTCATCGAAGCCCGGATCGCCGCGCACGAGGCCGACGATCTGACGCGACTGGAGTTTCCCGGCGGTCACATCTATGTTTCACGCCATGACGAAGCGCTCGGCACCCTGTTGCGCTGCCGTATTCATGCCCGCGATGTCAGCTTGGCGCTGCTGCCCCCCGTACACAGCAGCATCCTCAACTGTGTCGCCGCCACTGTCGTCGATCTGGCGCCGACCGACACACCGGGCCACGTCCTGGTCAAGCTCGACGTGGCGGGCGAAGCGCTGCTCGCCCGTATTACCCAACGCTCTGCGTTAAAGCTCGATATCCGCCCCGGCCTCGCCCTGCGCGCGCAGATCAAATCCGTCGCTTTGCTCGCCTGATTCATGGATTCCGTAGTTCCGTGATTTCATGACTCCGGCTAATAATGCGGGTGCGTCGCGCATCTACTTTGTCTCCGGCGAACGAACTGCTAGACTCACAGCGCTTTTGCGGACGGACTATTTTGTTTAATCGCACCATTGTTGTACCTCATCTGAACAGGAGAAATCATGGGGTTTTTTGATTTTGTAAAAGAAGCGGGCCAGAAATTATTTCATAGCAAAGAGGCTGAAGCTGCGCAAAGTACCGTGGCGCAGACTCCCGAGGATGCCGAGGCGAGTGCCAAGGTGGAGGCTTTGAATCGCGCGGCGGGCGATGCGATCGAAACCTACGTCAATGAACAGGGGCTAAAGGTGACCGGCCTGGCCGTCACCTTCGATGCGGCAACCGGGGTGGCGACAGCGTTTGGTGTGGCGGCCGACCAGGCGACCAAGGAAAAAGCCTTGCTCTGCTGCGGTAACGTCGAAGGCGTTGCTCAGGTCGAGGATAAGATGACCGTTGACCAAAGTGCTCCAGAAGCGAATTTCTACACCGTCGTCAAGGGCGACAATCTGTCGAAGATTGCCAAGCAGTTCTACGACAATCCGAACAAGTACCCCGTGATTTTCGAAGCTAACAAGCCGATGCTTAGCCATCCGGACAAGATTTACCCCGGCCAGGTGCTGCGTATCCCACCGCTCTAAACTTCTTGTTTTGATCTGCGTGGGCGTTCCGACGCCCATTTTTCGTTTTCATTTGAATCTGCGTTAATTTGAATCTGCGCTGCCATGTTGCCATCCTCTATCGCCATCGATTCAAAACTGCCGTGGGTCGGCACGACGATTTTCACCGTGATGTCGAAGCTGGCAGCCGAGTGTGGCGCGATCAATCTATCGCAGGGCTTCCCTGACTTCCAGGCAGATCCTGCATTATTCGAAGCGTCCTTGCGCGCGATGCGCGACGGACGCAACCAGTATCCGCCGATGGCCGGAATGCCTGAGTTGCGTGCAGCGATTGCCGACAAGGTCGCAGCGCTCTACGGTACGCGCTACGAGGTCGAGCAGGAAATCACCGTCACCGCCGGGGCGACGCAGGCGATTTTTACGGCGATTGCCGCCTTTGTGCGGGCGGGCGACGAAGTGATTGTTTTCGAGCCGGTTTACGACAGCTACGTGCCGGCGATTGAAACGGTCGGCGGCAAGGCGGTTTTTGCCCGACTAATCTTCCCTGATTACCAGCCGGACTGGGAGAGAGTGCGCTCCCTGATTACATCGCGTACCCGGATGATTATTATCAACTCGCCGCACAATCCGACGGGCAGTCTGCTGCAGGTCGCCGATTTGGACGCACTTGCCGAGCTGACGCGCAACACCGACATCGTTGTGCTGTCCGACGAAGTGTACGAACACATCGTTTTCGATGGCGCGCGCCATGCCAGCGTTGCCGCCCATGCCGAACTGGCCGCACGCAGCATCGTCGTCTCTTCGTTTGGCAAGACCTATCACATTACCGGCTGGAAGATAGGCTACGTTCTTGCGCCAGCGGCCTTGATGGCCGAGTTTCGCAAGGTGCACCAATTCAATGTGTTCACAGTGAATACGCCCTGCCAGTTGGGGATCGCCGAGTACATGCACGATGCGGTGCGGCATCTTGGTCTGGCCGCTTTCTACGAGCAGAAGCGCGATTTCTTCCGTACACAACTGGCCGGATCGCGCTTTGAACTACTGCCTTCGCACGGCACCTACTTTCAGTTGGCCCGCTACGCCGCTATTTCAGATCGGCCCGACCGCGAATTTGCGCAGTGGATGACGCGCGAAGTGGGTGTTGCCGTGATTCCGGTTTCGGCGTTTTATCAGGACGGGCACGACGAGCGTGTGGTGCGCTTTTGTTTCGCCAAACAGGATGCAACGCTGGTAGCCGCAGGCGAGAAGTTGCGGCGGGTGTAGAGGGCAGATTTGCAGGCAGCCCCTTTCTGTATTCATGTGCAGAAGGGGAGTGTCTGCTAATAGATGGGTATCGGAGAATGGCGGTAGAGAGGCTGCCCTGAGAAGCCCTGTTTACGCCACTCTCCGGCCTACCCCCTTGAAGATCGTTTATCCATGCGGCTCTTCAGGCATGTGCTCAACAGGAATTTCTACGGCAAGGCATATGTGAAGGATCCGCTGCAATCTGTTGTGTGATTTCGCCAACAGACGCTCGACGTTCCTGAGTTTCGGTATTTTTTGCTTACTGCACAAAAGGGGTACTCCCTCAAAAGTTCTGAATATTAGTAAAAACTGTTATACTGATTTTGCTCTATAGATGTTGCACGATAAAAAATTTCACGAACCCAGGATTTTTTCGATATCCGATCCACACGGGTTCTACCTTTACAACTAAATATTGGGAATATTAGATGAACAGCTTTTTTAATTCGAAAAAGACCGTGTTGGCTTTGATTCTGGGCGCTGGCGTTGTGGGTGTAACGATGGCTTCGCCTCCAGAAGTTCCTAACAACGGTCAGCAGATGGTTCCGGCCAATGGCAGCAACGGCCCAATGCGTGGATATCCACAAGGCGGGTATTCGGGTTACAGCAACGATGGCTCCGGTTACGGCAATGGCAATACCTACGGCAACGGAAATGGTTACGGTAATGGCAATGCCCGTGGTAATGCTCAAGCTAACGGCAACATGAATTTTGGATTTAATGGTGGCGCTAACGGTTACGGCAATGGCAATGGTTACGGCAACGGAAACGGAAACGGTTACGGAAATGGCAATGGCAATGGTTACAGCAACGGAAACGGTTACAGCAACGGAAACGGTTACAGCAACGGCAATGGTTACGGCAATGGACGCGGTTACGGCAACGGTAATGGCAACGGTAATGGCCGGGCCAATGGTGGCGGCAACATGAATTTTGGCTTTGGTGGAAACGCTAATGGCAATGCTAATGGTAATGCCAACAACGCGTGGAACGGTAACGGCAACAATTCCTGGAATGGCAACGCTAACAACGGCTGGGGCGGCTAATTATTCCAAGCCGGGCTTGAGCATCAGGTCGGGTGCTGCATTGCAGAATTATTTATTTTGTATATTTGGAGAAAGACATGAGCACTGAAGTTATTGAAGAAGGTAAGAGCAAGTCGCGCCGCTGGATGCTATGGACGGTGTTGGCTATTGTTATCGTGTTCCTGGGCTACAAATATGTCGATACCTTAAAGCCGGCAGCAAATCAGGCTTACGACAGCCTTAAGGCCGCCGTCAGCGGAACGGCTCCGGAAGCCGCCGTTAGCACTGCCGCAGTATCGCCTGCAGAGACGCTGAACAAGGCGCGTGTTGCCTTCACGAACGGTGACTTTCAGGGGTCGTTGGTGGCTTATAAAGAATACATTGCGGCCGATTCAAACAATATTGACGCACGCGGTGAACTGGGCAATGTCTACTATGTAAGTGGTTATTATCAGGAAGCGGCACAGACTTATTACGATCTGTCCAAGATGTTGATTAGCCTAAAGCAGTTGGATCAGGTTCCTGCCTTGTTGCCGGTAATCGGTCAAATCAACCCTGGCCTGGCCGATGAGTTGATGCAGCAGATGTCGCAGATTCAGCAGCAGTCTTTTGGCGCTCAATCCGCACAGGCAGCGCGTCAGGGCTAAATTGCCGTGAGTGTTGGCCGCTGATTATAGAGAGGCAGCCATCGTACAAACGGGCGACCCAACCGGTTGCCCGTTTGTACGTTATTTAACCTGCTTATGAATAGCCGCAAGTTTCTGAAACGCCGCACACGCTAAAACACACGCTCTCTGACTTGCTTGTATTTCTTAAAGGTCGTCCTGGCGTCCTGCTCGGCTCGCTCCTGCGTACAGATCGTAGTGTCGTCGTCATGGCCACTAAAAAAACCATCGGCTTGTGCGCGCATGACTAATTGAATCGCCGCTTCATCGCTCAAGGTATATATTTCTGTGATGAGGGTGGTGACTTCGTCAAGAAATTCTTCATAAGTCATTATCGCTTTCCTTCTTGGTTTTCCTTCTTGCATTTTCTGAGCTTTCTGACTATTCCGATTACATTGGGCGGTATCTAATTTCTAGGCGTGTAGTTTGGCGTAGGCTGCCAGCAAGCGATGATGCATTACGCAGCCGTTGAGCATCATACCGGGGCTGGCTATTCCGAAAAATCGTTCCTCGCGGTTAAGGAGAGCCTCGGCCCGTTGCAGCGTCGGTGATCCATAGAGTGTGGATAATGCTTTACGGTAAGGCGTGCCATCGTTGGCCGCTCCGCTGTCGCGCAACTTCAGAAGGCTTTCGATGCAGGCATAAACTAGCCGACGGCCAGAGTCGATTTGCTCGAAGTGACGTATCCAATCGCAGCCTTCACGCACGGCTTCTTCGTCGCCAATGGCGAGTCCGAGCAAAGTTTTCAGTTCTCCAACGCGCAAGTCGTTCCAGAACGAGTCGGCATCGGGCGCAAGACCGATCAATGCGGCAACCGGGCGCTGGTCGGCAATTCCAGATTCATTCAGCGTGGCGAGAAGGTCGTCGCATTCGTCGTCGTCGAGATCTGCCAAGTGGAGAATAGCTTCGCGGATCTCGTTGCCCAAGCTATTGTTTTCCCATTCCAGATCGTCCACTGGATATATTTCCGACATGCCTGGAACAATGATACGGCAGGCGTAGACACCGAGGTGGGTGTAGTCGGCGATATAGATGTCGTGGCCCATTTGATGAATGCGATCAACCAACCAGGCGGTGTCTTCGGCGGTGTTGCTGCTGAAATTCCAGTCACAGAAAGCGTGGTTTGGCGTATCCCCGAGAAAATTCCAACTGACAATACCGCTGGAATCAACAAAATGGATTTCGATGTTTGGTGAACTGGCGATTTCTTCCAGATCGAAGCCCGGTTCAGGGAAACCATCCAGCGCGTCCAAGGCTCGGCCTTGTAGCAGTTCGGTAAGCGCCCGTTCCAGCGCGATTTCAAAGCGCGGATGCGCGCCAAAGCTGGAAAAGCAACCTTGATCCTGCGGGTGGAGCAAGGTGACATTCATGACCGGATAGTTGCCGCCCAGCGAAGCGTCCTTGACCAGAATGCCAAAGCCGGCCGCCCGCAGCGCTTGAATGCCCGCCTCGATGCGGGGGTAGCGGGCAATGACTTCGTCCGGTACGTCCGGTAGGCAAATTCCGGTGGCGATAATGCGGAATTTGATGTGGCGCTCAAAAATCTCCGATAGCGCTTGCGCACGCGCCTCGTCTGCCGTATTACCGGCCGACATGCCGTTGCTTACGTAGAGATTACCGATGATGTTGACCGGAAACCAGATATTTGCGCCATCGCGTAGGCGTTGATAGGGCAGGGCGCAAATTCCTTGGTCAACGCTACCGGAATTATGGTCGACCAACATTGCTGCGTTGATTCTGCCTTCCGGGTTGTAGAACTGTTGCAGCTCGCGGGTGAGCAAATCGGCAGGCCAGTGCTCATCGGCGTCAAACCAGCGCTCTTGCGGGTAGTGGACAAAGGGGCGCTGCTGACGGGTGGCGAATTCGTATCCCAGGTAATAATGCGTCCAGAAATAATTACAGGAAAGACGCTCGAAGAATTCACCCAGCGCACTGGCTAATGCGGCCAGCTTTGAGGCCCCCTTGCCGTTGGTGAATAGTAAGGGACAATCACGGTCGCGTACATGCACCGACCAGATGTCGGTGATTGGATTGAGCCATGAGCGTTCTTCAACGTGAAAACCCAGTGTTTTCAACTTGGACTGCATCGTGTTGATCGATGATTCGAGCGAAGCATCTTTGCCGACGATAAAATTTTCTTTGTTCATGGTGTAATACCCTTCGTGATTCTGCCCTTGCAAGTGGCAAAGCTGGTTCGTAATGGAAACAACATTTGTTGGGCGACTGATTTTCTCGCCCGTGGGCAGACCCGCTCTTTGAATCTTAATGCGTGTTTTATGCCATAGTCGAGCGTCTGGCCTGATACCAGGCCATGAAATCGGGTAGCGCCAGTGCTTTCGAGTAAAGCCAACCTTGCAGACGATCGCAGCCCAACTCGCTAACGATGCGCGCCGCTTCCGGCGTTTCCACTCCCTCAGCTACGACTTCCATACCCAGTCGGTGCGCTAACTGGATAATGGAATCGGCTATTTCTCGGTCCTTGGCCGAGTTGGCAATCTGTCCGATAAAACTCTGGTCGATTTTAACTTCCTGCACCGGTAGATTCTTCAGGTAGCTCATGCCGGAAAAACCAGTACCAAAATCGTCGATTGATAGATCGATACCAAGGTTTCGTATGCGTTGAAGCACGTCCATGACCCCTTTGGTTTCTTCAACCATAACGGTCTCGGTGATCTCGATCTGCACCGCCCCCGGTTTGATTTCCCAGGTGGACAGCGCCTGCGCCAACAGTTCCGGTATCTCTGGGTCCTGAAGGTCGTTGGCAGAGAGGTTAATTGCCATAGTAATAGGGATGCCAGCCCGATCAAGACTATTACATATCTCGCTGGCACGCTGGAAGAGCCAGCGGTTGAAACGATGGCGTAGTCCTTGACGCTCGATGGACATCAAAATACTGGGGGGCGTTACCCATTCGCCACTATCGCGCTGCCAGCGCAATAATGCTTCAGCACTGACACAAGTCTGACTGGCAACGTCGATTTGTGGCTGCAAATAGAGTTCCAGACCGTTTCCGCTATTGAAAGCAGCGGTCAATTCCCTGTCCAGGGCTTGCAGATTCTCGCCCGTATTTTCCATGCTTACGTGATAAGCTAGACAGCCTTGATCAAGCTGGTTGGCAAGCAGACAGGCAATACGTGCCGACTGAATCAAGTGCAACGCATCGTTGCCATCGTCCGGGTGGACTGCTGCGCCGCAAGCCGTACGCAAGGAAATCTCAATGCCATCTACGAT
>CAXNNH010000051.1:0-8804 GCA_964203325.1 Burkholderiales bacterium
GGCGTGGCCTGCCCCTGCGCATGCGGTGCCAGAAGGGTGACCTCACCCGGTAAGCAATCGACCAAATGGGCGGAATACGTTGCGATCCCACATTGAGTATTCCACGTACTCACCCAGCCGATGCGCGGCGTGGGCGGTGCGCAGAGCAGCGCTCCGCTGCGCGCGGCGGCAACCATTCTTTCCGCCACATCCGACCATTTGAAACGACGCATCAGTAACGCGCGTCCGGCCTCCGACTTTTGGCGACGGCTTTCCGGCGGCAGGGCATAAACATCGCGCATGAGCTGTGCCAAGTGCTCGGCATTGGGTTCCGCCCAGACCGAATTGAACAGCCCAAAATGCGTTTCCGCTGGCGCGAAAGCAAAATCGACCAGCCAAGCGGTATCGGGGGTACAAAAATCCAACTGTCCGCCCCAGCCGGTGGTAATCACCGGCAGGTCGCACAACATCGCCTCGGCCATCGGCAAACCAAAGCCCTCTGCCCGGCTGGGGGCGACCAAGGCGTGACACTGCTGATACAACGCCTTTAACTGCGCGTCGGACAAGTCCTCCTCGATCAGCAAAACATCGGGGTAATAAGGTGCAGTTTTTTGTGCGGAAGCCAGCCATTGCCGAATCTCGTTATGCGGATTCGGAAACGTCTTGATCACCAAAGTCACCGGATCGGCTGAGGTAAACGCTTGTCCATACGCCTTTAACAGGACATCGGCACCCTTACGTGGAAAACAGGACGAGACATGCAGGAAACGAAACGCCCGCGCTTCGATCCGGAACCCGGAGTCAACATCAAAACGGGCACAATGATCTACACCACAGCCCGAAGTCATTATCGGAACGCTTATGCCGTGATCGATCAAAATCTTTTCGACATGGCGGGATAGGCAGGTAACCCCTTGTAGATGCTCGTTAAAACGTGTTATCCATTCATCAGGAAAACCGGACTCCTCCCAGGCATAGTGATGGAGAAGATTCATCCGACTAGTCATATCCTCAACACGCGGCGGATAGAGATTGCGGCTCGTCACATCGGCGGCTTCCGGCGAAATTTCTGCCGCCCGCCGGTGCAGCCTGGCTAGCGCCGGATTTTCCAGAAGGAACGACGCGCTGGGCGCGAAATCGCCAGGCCCTTCCGTCGAATGCAGAGCCACATCGTGCCCCAGCGCATCGAGCGCCAGCGCCGTTTCACGGTTCAGCAGCGCCAAGCTATACGAACTATCGAAAGGCCCCTCGATACGCCAGGTCAGGCGTTCCGGCAAAATTCTTGAGCGCATCAAGCGTTCGAGATGCTCAAAATTACGCGCTAGGATGCCGGCCAGCGCGTACAAATCGTCGTCGTTCGGGTCAGCGACGGTCGGTGCCAAGTCGGCGATAGACGCAATCAAGTCGCGACGACTCTGCGGATAGTGCTCAACCGGCCACGGCCACGGAATAAAAGGCCGCTTCGGCTCGCCGTGTTGAACCTGCTCCCCGGCTCCCCACCGGGCCACCAAAGCCGCGATGGCCACCTTCGCGCTAGCGTCCCATGAAAACTTCAGCGTCTGCTGCAAACCATGTTCGCGCAACTGCATGCGCCAAGTCTCATCGCTGAGCGCCCGCGCCATCTTCTCGGCCATCGCTTTCGGCGAAGTCGGATCGAACAACGCCGCCGCCCAACCGATGACTTCTGGAATACTGGTCGTATTCGACCCCAAAGTGGGCGCGCCGCAAGCCATCGCCTCCAGCACCGGCAAACCAAAACCCTCGTGCAGCGACGGAAAGACAAACAAGGTGGCCAGGTTATAAAGCGCCACCAAATCCTCATCGGGAACATAACCGGTCAACACCAGCTCATCCGGCCGCAACCCGGCTTTTTCAGACAATTGTTGCAGATGACCCCGGATATCGTCGTTGACCTTGCTGACGATCACCAATTGATGCGCGGCTCTCAAGCCCGGTGCTAGCAAGGCATAGGCCTCAATCAGGGCAGAAAAATTCTTCCGAAAATCAAAACCGCCAGGGGTATACATCACCAGCTTGCGCTGAAGACCATAGCGTCGGCGCAGTTGATCGACGGCATCATCGTTCAAAGTCAGCGGGCGGAAACGCGCATCGACGGCCGTCGAGATCGTCACAATACGCTCTTCGGCAAACCCCAAGGCCTCGATAGCCTCACGCCTGGAGTGTTCCGAAATGGCTAGAAGCAGATCAGCGCGTTTCAGCGAATCGATTTTCCGATGGTAGTAATCGCGTTCGCAATCCACCGGCAAATAAACGTCGGGATTGAGCAGCGGAATCAGGTCATACAGCGTGACAGCCGTATGCGGGCCACGGCTTAGCTGCCCGACCGAAGTGCTGGCAGGGTTAGCAAACCCCTCGAATAAGCTAGAGACAAAGACCGCATCCGGTCGCAGTTGTTCGAGAAAATGTTCGCGCACCAACTCGGCTGCCCGCGCCCGCCAAGCGTTGGCGGCTACGTTTTCGGCCACCGGCAGCGGAATCTCAAAGACACAAATACGCTCGGGCGGCAGCAATCCGGCAAAAGCCTGACGGATGTCCGGAATACTCTCGGCTAGCGCCGCATTCAAGGCAATCCACAACTCATGCTCGCCCGCGTTGCGCGCCATGGCCAGCGCCAGAGACAAAGAATAACGCCCTATACCCCGAAACCGGCTATCGGATTGCGCGCCCTGCAAGTCAATGACGATCCGCATCAATGCTTCTCCTGGCGTTTGCTGTCCATCGCCGTCTTTAACTCATCGTAAATCTGGCGCGCGCGCGGCGTCAGCTTCCGCCCCCCGGCATGGTCGAGTCGTTTTGTTGCCGCCGACGCAGAAATTAGCGACGGCACAATCGTCGTCGCGCCGTGACGCCGTGCGACGCCGAGCAACTGCTGATAAAGCGCCGGATAGCGCATCAACCGCTGGTTTAAGCGATGACTCAAGGCCGAATGCCGCAGCACAAAGCGCATCGCCGCCGCCAAGGGGCGCTGAAAAGTCTCGATACCGCTGTGCAACAGGCCATTCGCTAACCGCCGCATCGCAACCGTAGGCCGAATAAACACCCCACCGACAAAACGCAACGGCCCAGTGATGCGCCACGACAAACTTTCCAGGAGCGCCGTTTTCTCAAGTGCCAAAGTATTCGCCTGCTGTTCAGCCGCCCGCGCCTGCTGTTCAGCCGCCCGCGCCTGCTGTTCAGCCGCCCGCGCCCGTTGTTCCGTATCGCGCAGTTGCTCGTGCAAGGACGCTATACAAGAAAGCGCATCGTTCATACCGCTCGTCTGTTCTTCAGCATTCGCCATCCGTCGATCCAGCGCCTCCATACGCTCGAAAATTCTTTTATCGTAGCGACTGGCCAGAGAGTACTGCTCGACGCCATAAGGCGTATCGAAGGCGGCATCGAATAAGGCCAGCGTGGCCGGTGGCGCCTCTTTTTGCGCGACCACCGCGTAATCCCGGCTTACTCCCTCAATCACCTCGATCAGTTGGATCTCGTTGTCGCTCTCCAGATCGAACGACGCTTGCAAGCGCAGAATCTTGGCGCGCGCGTAGCCATATTGATCGGGCAGAAACGACAACAACAACGGTGGAAGCGGGCGCAGATGCGTTGGGTCGAGATAAAAACTACTGGTGCCGACCACCAGATTTTCCGGATTCGGCGTCTCCAGAATCAGCAAACCACCAGGCTTCAGCACGCGCAGCGCCTCGATCACCAGCGTTTGCAGATCGGCAAAGGCAATGTGCTCCGCAATATGAAAACCCGAAACAATGCACTGCGACGCGTTAGCGAGCGATTTCAAGTAACCGACCGCCTCGCCTTGCTGCGCCGGCAAACCGCGTTCCGCACACGCCCGCAACATATGCGCATCCAGATCCACCCCTTGCGGCGCAAAGCCTTCCTCTTGCAACAGCTCAAGCCACTCGCCCCGACCGCAGCCCAGATCGACAGCGGTTGTCGGTCGATAGAGCGCCAACAACGGCGTCACAAACGGTAAATACGCCTTCACCCGCTCCTTGATCGTCTCGCGCGAACCGCGATAACGCTCCTCGAAAGCGCGGTAAAACCCACCTACATCGGCATCGTCGGCGTCGTTTGAATGATATGAACTCATCGAAGCACTTCAACGACTGGCGGCATCCAGTTCACTCCGACAAACTGATCGCGATCCAGGTTAACCACATTGAACATCAGCGCCAGATCCCGCCATTCATAATTAGCCGCCAGATGTGTATCCGACACATGCAGCGCCGTCGAAACAGAATACGACCCCAGGCCGATAGCGGCCGGAAAGGAGAAAAACAGCGTCAGACAATCGCCCTTGACCAACTGGCGCAGCGGCACGCCCAGATGATGCGTATTCGTTCCATAAATCGCCTGGCCGAGACGATCCTTAATCATATAACCCAAAACCAGCTCCGGCAGATCGGCATGAATGCGGATCTCCACCTTCAAACGCACCGCCTGACCCACGTTAACGAACTCGATCGACTCGCCGGCCTCGTTGAGCAAACTGATCGACGCCACCCGTGCTTCACCTGTCCCTGAACAAGTTTGCGCCCGACCATCCTCCAGGTGCGTCACCTCGACGGTAGCGTTCTCCTTCTCCGCGATGATCGCATTATAAAAATCCATCACCTCGGACGGGCTGCCATCCTTAATCACCGAACCGTGCTCCAGCAAAATCGCCCGGTCGCACAAATTCTGAATCGCCGCCCGGTCGTGCGAAACGATCAGCAGCGTCGTCCCCTGCGCGCGAAACTCACGAATCCGGTTAAAACTCTTATGCTGAAAATAAGCATCGCCCACCGACAACGCCTCATCGACAATCAAAATATCCGGGCGTACAACGGTCGCCACACTGAACGCCAGGCGCATCTGCATACCACTTGAATAAGTACGCACCGGATGATCGATATAGTTACCGATTTCCGCAAAATCCTCGATAGCCGGCATGCACGACGCAATTTCATCGCTGCGCAAACCCAGCAACTGGCCGGCAATCAAAACGTTTTGCCGTCCCGTAAAGTCCGGATGAAAGCCCATCCCCAACTCCAACAGCGCCGCAACGCGCCCCTCGCTGCGCACACTGCCGCTATTTGGCTGCGTCGTACCGGTCACAATCTTCAGCAAAGTACTCTTACCGGCCCCGTTGCCACCAACGATACCCACCGCCTCGCCCGGCTCCACCTGAAAATTAATATCGCGCAAGATCCAGGTCGACTCGTGGCCAGCTTTACCGGTCAACCACTCGCGCGCCCGTGCCCACTTATTGTAATAACGCTTATAAGCCTTACTAACATGAGAAACAACCAGCGCCGCCATCAGAGTTCATCCACCAGTTCACCGACCCGTCGCAGAAAAAACCAAGCCCCGAGCAGCAGAAAAAACAGCGTCAGCAACGCCAGCGGCAGCAACGTCGAAAAATCCGGCATGCGCTGTTCCAAAAACAAAAACTGATAAGCGACCATCAGCGGCAACAAAGGGTTATAGCGCAGCAACTGCCCCGCGCCCTCCGGCAACGCCGGCAGCGTGTACACAATCGGCGTCAGCCAAAACCAGAACTGCAGTACCACCCCGGTCAACTGACTCACATCGCGGAAAAAAACGTTCAGCGTCCCGAGAAAAATGCCCAGGCCCAGCGTAAACAACAACTGCAGCGCCAGCAGCGGCAGCACCGCCAACAGCACCCAGCCCGGCCAATGGCCAATAATCGCCAGAAAAGCCAGATACAACGCAAAAATGATCGAAAAATTAATCAGCGACGACAGCGTAACAATCGCCGGCAGACAAATCCGGGGGAAACTCGACTTCTTGATCAGATTCCCATACTCGATAAACACCGTATTCAAACGGCCGAGCATCTCGGCAAACAAACCCCAAGTAATCACCCCGGAGCACAGATAAATACTGAACGCAAACGGCGTTTGCTCATGGCCGGACAGCGTCGAATGCATCAACTGCCCAAAAATCACCGTATAAATCACAATCATCGTCAGCGGATGCACCACCGACCAAAAGCCCCCCAGCAACGACTCGCGGTACTTACCGTTAAATTCGCGCAGCACGCTGCTCCACACAAACCCGCGATAAGCCCACAGCGCGCGCAGCATCACTAAACCAAACATAAGACAGACCTTGATGATTGAAATGGATCGGAAAGACGGTCGGCATAACATCGGTCGTTAACCGCAACAGAAATCACCCGGCAGGCCGCAGCGGTAAAAGTGTAGTCCCATGTGCACAAAAGCAACGGAGTACGAAAAACGCCGCGCCGCCAAAACGCACCGTCAATCTATAACCACTTGTAAATAATAATATTTTTAGTATCGACGCCCCTCGTGCACGCCATCTCCCCAGCGAACCAACTCCTGGATGCGCACAAATAACACCCCCGTTAGCGCACCACGCCATCAACCGACTTTGCCAAGCAAATTTAAAGGTGCAGCATTATAGAGGTTTCGACCAAACCATTAGCCGACCACCCCATGCACAAACAATGCCCCCAAAAACGCCAGAAGCCCAAGCTACCGTCCCACCGTCATCCCGGCGAAGGCCGGGAGTAAAAAGGGGTCAGACCCCTTTGACAAGCCTATCGCCCAAGGTTAATCTCAGCGCTTCTTGATCTGTCCGTGAGAGCCTCATGCCGCGCCGTCCCCGTATCCACCTTCCCGATGTGCCTCAGCATGTGATCCAGCGAGGGGTGGATCGCCAGCCGATATTTTTCTCGGACGAAGATCGCATCTTCTACCTCGATTGGCTGGAAGAGTATGCCCAAAAACGGGGGATCTTCCTGCACGCCTACTGCCTGATGACCAACCATGTTCACCTGCTCCTGTCCGCCCCCTCAACGGAGGCGTTAGCGGGTTTGATGCAGGATATCGGGCGACGTTATGTGCAGTACGTCAATCGCACCTACCAGCGTAGCGGCGGACTCTGGCAGGGCCGCTACAAATCCAGCCTCGTCCAGACCGAACGCTATCTGCTCAGTTGCATGCGCTATGTGGAACTCAATCCCGTGCGCGCCGGCATGGTGCAGGCGCCGGGAGACTATCGCTGGAGCAGTTACCAAGCCAATGCCCTTGGTGGAGACAACAAACGGCTAACGCCGCACGCCGAATATCACTCCTTGGCCGCCGATGCGCGCAAACGCCAGCAGGCATACGGCGAATTATTCGTGACCGAAGTCGATGATCCCGCCTGGAACCTGATCCGCAGTGCCACCCAGCAGGGCGTGCTGGTCGGTGATAGCCATTTTGCCGAGCTCATTGAGCAGCGCTTGGGGCGGAGCGTTTTGCCACGCCCCCCCGGTCGACCGCAGAAATCCACCAACACACGTTGAAATCCTTCCCCTCCTAAAGGACGGGAATATAAAAGAATATAAAAGGGGTCTGACCCCTTTTTGCCTTTTTGTTCGCTTTTTGTTCGTCCCAGACTTTCGGAACACAAACTGGACCCTGGCCTACGCCGGGATGAAGTATGCGCATCGTGGGTTGAATTAGCCAGAAACGGGCTAAAATTGCATTCCTTACTTCATTACTTTCGGAGGCCGCCATGCTGGCCAAGCGCACGAGCAAAAACCAAATCACCTTGCCCAAGGCCATCGTCCAGAGGGTCGGCGAAGCTGACTACTACGACGTTACTTCCCAGAACGGAAAGATCGTGCTGACGCCCGTTCGCCTGCAGCAAGCGGATGCGGTACGAAGCAAGTTAGAAGAATTGGGAATCACCGAAGACGATGTCGGTAACGCGATCACTTGGGCGAGAAAGCGTGCATGACCGTCCTGCGCGTTGTGCTCGACACCAACTGCCTAGTCTCGGCGCTGATCTTCTCGCGGGGCAAATTCGCTTGGCTTCGGGACGCTTGGCAGGCCAAGCACTTCGTCGCTTTAGCCAGTCACGACACAGTCAGCGAGCTCTTGCGGGTGCTTAGTTATCCTAAGTTCAAGCTGAGTCACGACGAGCAGCAGACGCTACTGGCTGAATTCCTGCCCTACATCGAAACCGTCAAGATAGAAAGCACGCCTGAGGGCCTACCAGACATCCGCGACGCTGACGACATCATCTTCTTAGCGCTTGCCGCCGCTTCCAAGGCCGATGCACTGGTCAGCGGCGACAGCGACATTCAAGCTGTCAAAGCGCAATTTCACATTCCCATCCTGACCGTTGCTGAATTTGCCGGCTGGCTGTAAAGCGGCGTGATATTTAATCTACGCCCAAACAAATAAAGGGGTCAGACCCCTTTGTTCTTTGTTTTCCTGGTTGCATGTTTAGCGGTATACCTCGCGACGATGTCCGATACGGACGACCAAGACAACGAGCTTTTGATCCTGCACTTCATAAACCACGCGGTAGTTTCCAACCCGGATGCGGCGCAACCCCGCATATTCCCCCTTCAGCACACCACCCGCCGCAGGATTGGCCCCGAGCTGGTCGATCGCACCGATGATGCGCAATTGGTCGTCACGGGCAATCTTCGTAAGCGCCTTGGCCGCGCTCTGCCTAATACTGACGGAGTAAGTCATGCTTGACGGCTTCCCAGTCGAGTACGGGATCGGCCGGATCGCGCAACACCTCGATTGACCGGGAAATATCCTCGAAATCGTCGAGGTAATATTCCACAGCCTGCCTGACGACGTCGGCGCGGGTTCGGCGCAGCTTTGCAGCCGCTTCATCCAGCGAGTTCACCAGCTCATCCGGTAGCCGTGCGGTAATTTGGCTCATGGCGGCATCCAATGTCAATGACTTTCAATGAGATTCATAGTAATTCAAACCTCGACGCTGTTCAACGGTTACCATAGAGAATCGAAAGGGGTCTGACCCCTTTT
>CAXNNH010000052.1:0-8706 GCA_964203325.1 Burkholderiales bacterium
GATCGTTACGTGATGGAACTGCTGGAAAAAAATGGCTGGCTTTACGGCGGTGAGAATTCCGGTCATCTGCTGTGTCTCGACAAGCATACGACTGGCGATGGTATCGTCTCAGCGTTACAGGTACTTTCTGCCCTACGTGAATCGAATGGCGACTTGCTGGCGCTTCTCGGTGCGCTTGTGCTTTACCCACAGAAGCTAATTAATGTTCCTTTGGTCAAAGGTTTTCCGTGGAAAGAAAATTCGCTTATCGTTGCCGCCCAGCACGCTGTTGAAGCGGCGCTAGCAGGGGAAGGAAGGGTACTGCTACGCGCTTCAGGAACCGAGCCTTTACTTCGTGTAATGGTCGAAGGGCGGGATTCGAGCAAGGTGCTTGCGGCGGCGGAGAGCCTTTCTGCTGCGGTACGAGAGGCTGTATTGTCTTGATTCCTGCTTTCAGAGGTCCGTTATTTATCGCGAATGAGCCTTGTGGTTTTTTATCGCCACAATGCAGGCGCGCCCTTCCGTGTTGATTCCCGTATTACCATCACACAAATCACAGATTTGGCGTCCCTTCGTATGTTGATTACAATGGCGCTTTTCTGCGCTAGTTGGGGACTTACCTCAACGCGGATATAACTTTAAGGATAAAACTCATGACTACCAAGGCTCCTGCCGCTGCCGCCGTCGGCAAGAAAACGGCTCCACGTAAAGCTGCTGCCAGCAAGACGGCTGCGGTTGCTGCCGAAACTACCGAAGATAAAGTAGTGGCGCCCGCTAAAAAGAGGGCTGCGCGTAAGCCTACGGTCGAGCCTGTTGCCTTGCCCAAGGCCGAACTTGAACTTGCTACCCCGCTTACCGGCAGTTCTACCATTCATCCCGATCAACGCCACCAGTTGATTGAGCTTGCTGCTTACTATATTTCCGAACGACGCGGTTTTGGTGCTACATCTTCCGATGATGACTGGCTGCAGGCTGAACGGGAAGTGGATGCCATGATTGCCGCTGGGCAGTTCACTGTTTGAGTAGAACTTATGCTTTAGCTTTATGAACGCCTACCCACAAGCAAAGTGCTTGGGGGTAGGTGATATTTAAAATTGCTTGAGAGAGAGCTAATTCCAGGGCGGCAGTCTATTCAGCAGTTCTACAGACAGAATCGCATCTTTTTCGGAACACTTCTTCCTTAACAATTACAAAATAATCGCCGGTAGGCTTGGCCTGTCCCGGCGATTTTTTGTGTTTGAGAAGTGTGGCTATTCCTGCCTATTGCCTACTTATTCGATCTTTGCTTTGGCGCGCAGGTCAGCAACCATCTTTTCGATTTGTTGCTGCTGTGCACGCTGCGCCAGTTGCGGTTTGATCTGTTCAAATGGTGGCGGGGTCAGCGGACGGCTGTCTTCGAGCAGGATTACGTGATAACCGAATTCGGTTTTGACTGGAGTTTCGGTGTACTTGCCTTTTTCGAGGCGGGTTAGTGCTTCGCCAAACGGTTTTACGTAGCTGGCAGCACTGCTCCAGCCGAGGTCGCCACCATTTTCTTTCGAGCCAGGGTCTTTCGACTGTTTGGCCAGCTCTTCAAACTTGGCCCCCTTCTTCAGGTTGGCGATGATCGCCTTGGCATCGTCTTCCTTTTCGACCAATACGTGACGCGACTTGTATTCCGTGCCGCCGAGTTGGGACTTGATCTTGTCGTAGTCGCCCTTCAGTTGATCGTCGCTAATGGGATGCGACTTGGCGTAGTCCTGAATATAGGCACGGACAAAAATAGCCTGGCGTGACAATTCAGCCTGTGAAGCGATGTCGGGCTTTTTATCAAGTCCCATTTTTTTTGCTTCCTGCGCGAGCAGTTCGCGACGGATCAACTCTTCGCGCACCGCCGCCTTTAGCTCCGGACTATCAGCGTTACCTTGCGCCTTTTGTTCGGCCAAGAAGGCGTCAGCAGTCGTTTGCTGAATGGCAATACCATTGACTGTGGCAAAAGCCTTACTCTTGGCCTTCTCTACGGCGATGACCGGTACTGAAATAAGCGCACTGACGAGCAGTGCGGCTGCCAGTTTCGACAGATTCTGCATGGGGATCCTTAACTATGAAGAGGTTGGGGTAATTGGTTGAGGTAGTTTTATCTTAAAACTACCTGTGTAATGTTACGAATTATTGCAAAATCAAATAAGGTATTTTTGTAACGGCCGGCGATTATACTTCGTTTGGCGCCAACGATTGAATGCTTAGTGCATGTATTTTGTCGCGCATCAGATCGCCCAATGCACTGTAGATCAGCCGGTGGCGAACAACGGTTGATTTTCCAGCAAAAAAGGGGGAAACAATGAGTAGCTGGTAATGACCGCCCCCACTTTTTGCGCCCTCATGGCCAGCGTGCAGAGCGGAGTCGTCGATCAGTTCAAGCCGGACGGGTTCCAGGCCTGACAAGCGCTGGCGCAGCGGGCTTTCAACATCGTCATAAGAATGCGCAAAATCATCGGTCGATGCCTCGCCTTGGTTCATGCCGGAAGTACCTTCTTGAACGGTTTAACAGTGATATGTGCGTAAACGCCAGCGCTCACGTAGGGGTCGGTGTCGGCCCACGCTTGGGCGGCCTCAAGCGAGGTGAACTCGGCGACGATCAAGCTGCCAGTAAAGCCCGCTGGCCCGGGGTCTGGCGCGTCGATGGCAGGAAAAGGGCCTGCCAGGATCAGGCGACCTTCTTCCTGTAGAGACTTAAGCCGCTCGACATGCGCCGGGCGGGTTTCTAGGCGGAGAGCGAGCGAGTCGGGCTTATCTGTCCCGACGATGACGTAAAGCATTAATTTTTTTCCTCAATATATTTCGACAGCAATAAGCCTTGAGCAATTACAAAAACTAGCATTAGCCCCATACCACCAAACAATTTGAAGTTAACCCAGTCGTCGGTCGAGAAATTATAGGCGACAGCCAGATTGAGGCAGCCCATGAAGCCAAAGAAGCCAACCCACGACCAGTTGAGCCTGTTCCAGGTTGCATCGGGTAGTGTCATTTGTTCGGCAAGCAGTGCACGAATCAGATTCTTCTTGAAGAATAGGATGCTGCTACTGAGGGCGACGGCGAAGGCCCAGTAGAGTATCGTCGGCTTCCATTTGATGAAAGTTTCGTCCTTAAAAATCAGTGTTAGCCCGCCAAATACGGTAATGATGCCGAGGCTAACCCATAGCATGGTGTCGATTTTTCGGCGCTTAAACAACAGCCAGCCGATCTGGGCAAAGGTAGCCGCGATGGCGACCCCCGTAGCGACAAAAATACCGGCGAACTTGAAGGCGATAAAAAACAGAATGACAGGAAATAGATCGAAAAGAAATTTCATGGGATGAACGCAGTTAATATCGGCGAATTATGGCCGATTTTCCAAACGGCTGTCCATGTTCGAGGCGCAGGGCTTTGCTATACTCAAGCCCCCACGCAAGGAGATCGGGATGAACCGGGTAGCGATTATCGACGACAGCGACATCAATTTAACGCTTCTGAAAGCGTTAGTCAGCAGATTGGGCGACTGTCAACCACTCTTATTCCAGGAGCCATTCGAGGGGCTGGCTTGGTGTTCGGAGAATTTGCCCGATCTGATTATTGTCGATTATATGATGCCGGAACTGGACGGCATGGAACTCATTACCCGCTTGCGCAAGGTGCCAGGGCGGGAAGAAATTCCAGTGCTGATGATTACGGCCAATGATGACAAAGACGTACGCTATGCTGCCCTGCAGATCGGGGCAACAGATTTTCTGACCAAGCCGGTTGATCGTATCGAGTTTTCGGCTCGCGTACGCAATATGCTAGCGCTGGGTGCCAGCCGACGGCACTTGGCTGATCGTGCCGCCTGGCTAGCAGAGGAAGTCAAGAAGGCGACGGCAGAGATCCACGCGCGCGAGCAGGAGTTGCTGTTTCGTCTATCGCGCGCTGCCGAATTTAGAGACCCGGAAACCGGTGCGCACATCCAGCGCATGGCGCACTACTCACGCCTGATCGCTGCGGGTCTCGGCTTATCGGTCGAGGACCAGGAGCTTATTCTGCAAGCGGCACCGATGCACGACGTCGGTAAAATTGGTATCCCGGATGCTATTTTGCTCAAGCCAGGCAAGCTGACGCACGAAGAATTCGAGTTGATGAAGGGGCACTCGGCACTCGGTTTTGAGTTGCTCAATGGCAGCGCCTCCCACGTGTTACAGACGGCCGCTTCAATTGCGATCTCGCATCACGAAAAATTCGACGGATCGGGTTATCCCTACGGGACGGCGGGTGACGCTATCCCGTTGTTTGGCCGCATTGTGGCCGTGGCCGACGTGTTCGATGCACTGACCTCCGAGCGCCCTTATAAAAAGGCGTGGGAGTTGAGTCGTGCGCTCGATTTTTTGCGCGAAGGTTCCGGGCAGCATTTCGATGCAACTTGTGTTGAGGCATTCATCGCTCGATGGGACGAGGTACTGAAGATTCGTGCAGACTTTCAGGATGAGGCTGTATTCAGTCTATGAGGTCGTTTAGCGTGCTGTGCTGCTGTCTTGAATGTTGCTCCGTCGGTTATGTGACGCAGCTCTGAGCGACTGATTTCATGTCCTTGATCCCACGCCGTCTTAGTTCTCAACTGGTTTTTATCGTCTCGTTGTTGTTTACGCTGACCGTCTTGGTTTATACCTGGTACACGGCTTGGGAACAGAGCCGCCTGGTCGAAGCTACGGTGACGGCTCAAACGCAAGCCTTGGCAAAGACCGTTGCCGGTGCTTCAGCGGGCTATCTGCTTAGTGCCGACTATACTGGGATGGAGTCCTTGTTACTGCAACTGGCTGAATATCCTGAAATAAGCTTGCTAAGTGTGGCCGACCCGCGCGGTAAGGTGCTCAGTCAGGTACGCAAAAATGAACGCGGCACGCCTTTCGCCGATTTTGCGATAACCCCACTGCATGTGCCTGAGTTGGCACAGCCCTCGGTTGATGCGCGTGCCGGCGATGGGCTGTCTAATAATGTCAAGTCGGGCGAACGGCGTTTAGTGCTGTGGCAGCCGATCCGTTCAGGTGGGCATGTAGGCTGGGTACGCATGGAGGTTGCTCTCGAACAATTGGCCGCAGCGCGCCGAGGTATCTGGATCGATAGCTCGATTGGGGCATTCGCGGCCGTCCTGGTGAGTACCGCCTTGCTACTACTTTTTCTCGGCAGACCCATGCGCGTCTTGCGGGGGGCCACACAGTTTGCCTCTGGTCTTGACACCTTGCGCGGGCAACAGTTACCCGCGTATCGCGGCAATATCGAAATTCAGCAATTGATTGAAGCGCTCAACCACGCCTCGACACGACTCAAAGAGCAGGAGGAGGTGATTGAGGAAAGCAACCGCTTCATGACTAGCTTGACCAACGCCTTGGGCGAGGGGGTGATCGCCAATGATGAGAATGGCCGTTGTACCTTTGTTAATGCCGAGGCCGAGCGTCTGCTCGGTTGGTCGCGTGAGGAAATGCTGGGTCAGGGTGTTCATGACCTGATTCACTTTCAAACGGCGACAGGGCTGCCGGTGGCAGATGCTGAATGCCCGATGCACTCCAGCGTTGTTTCGGGGCATCTGTTCCGTTCCGATTTCGATGCTTTTACACGCAAGGATGGCAGCCTGTTCCCCATTTCCGTCGTGACGGTACCGCTGTTCGAAGGCGACCTCTACGTGGGTAGTGTGGCCGCTTTCCAGGACATTACCGACCGCAAGCGAGACGAAGAATATTTGTTGGCGACTAGTTCGCGCTTGTCGGCATTGATCGAAAGCATGCAAGCCGGGGTGCTGGTTGAGGACGAAAACGCACAGGTGGTGGTCACTAACCAGGCCTTTTGCGACATGTTCGGTATGCAACTGTCCAGCCCGGATCTAGTGGGTATTTCATCTTCGGCGGTTTTCAATGAGTGCGGCAAGCTGATGGCCGATCCAGCGGCCTTCAGTAGCGAGGCGCACCGCCTGGTTAGCGAAAAGGAAGCGCTACTCGGGGGGGAAATAGAGTTGCAGGACGGTCGGGTACTGGAATATGACTACATTGCGATTTTCCTGTTTCCGGCGATTCCGCAGCCGGAGGATTGTCGCGGCCACTTGTGGTTATTCCGTGATATTTCAGGTCGCAAACATGCCGAGCTGGAGCTGCAACAAGCCAAAGATGCGGCTGAAGCAGCGAATCGGGCCAAGGGCGATTTTCTGGCCAACATGAGCCATGAAATCCGCACACCGATGAACGGCATTGTCGGAATGACCGATCTGGCGCTCGATACCGAACTGGATGCGCAGCAGCGCGAATATCTGGAGATGGTCAAAACGTCGGCCGATTCGCTGCTCGTCATCATCAATGACATTCTCGATTTTTCGAAGATCGAGGCGGGCAAACTCGAAATTGAGCAGATCGATTTCAGCCTCCGCAAGCAGTTGCGGCAGACGCTCAAGCCGCTTTCCTTGCGTGCCGAACAGAAAGGGTTGCTGCTGCGCCATACCGTAGCAGAGGATGTTCCCGACAATCTGCTCGGTGACCCAGGACGATTGCGTCAGATTTTGATCAACCTGGTTGGTAACGCCATTAAATTCACTGCACAGGGCGAAATAGTGATTAAGGCTGAGTGCAGCCCGAGCAGCGATGACGCTATCGTGCTACATCTTTCCGTCAGCGATACCGGCATCGGCATTGCGGCGGATAAACAAGCCGCTGTTTTTGGCGCATTCTCACAGGCCGATAGCTCAATTACGCGGCGCTTTGGCGGCACCGGTCTCGGGTTGGCTATTTCTTACAAACTGGTGAGCTTGATGGGCGGAAAACTATGGCTCGACAGTACGCTGGGCAAGGGGAGCACCTTTCATTTCACGCTACGTTTTACGCGTAGCTCACAGCAAGCCGCAAATTTAGCTCCGCTCGGTAGTGACGCCAACGGCAATGAGAATGACGCAAGTGAGCGTCTGGCGTTTTCGCAGATGCACACGCTACGCATCCTGTTGGCCGAGGACAATCCGGTCAACCAGCGCCTGGCCATCGCTTTGCTGGAGAAGCGCGGTCATCATATCGTTGTGGCGGTTGATGGCCAGCAAGCGCTTGATACCTCCGCCCGAGAGGTGTTTGACCTGATCTTGATGGATATGCAGATGCCGGTGATGGACGGCATCGAAGCTACGCAGCGCATTCGTGAGCGTGAGCGTTCAAGCGGGGGGCAGCATTGTCCGATTGTCGCGATGACCGCCAATGCCATGCAGGGTGATCGCGAGCGCTGTCTGGCGGCAGGGATGGATGGCTATGTTTCGAAGCCGGTGAAGCCGGATGAGCTGTTTACCGCTATTTCAGCGGCACTTGGAACGAAGGGAATGTCGGTGAACGAGGCGCAAGTTTTGCAAATTTCCGAGGGCAATGTTCCTGTTGTTAATGCAAAATCCCGTGAGCAGCCGGAATTGGCGCCCAGTGCGGAAACTGCAGAAACATTTTGCGCAATCTATAACCGGAGCGAAGTGCTCCAGCGTCTGGGGGGCGACGAGGAGTTGTTCTCGACGTTAGTGATGATGTTTGTCGCCGATAGTCCAGGATATTGCACTGCGCTGGAGTCGGCCCAGCTCAAGGGCGATGCGCCGACCTTGCGACGCGAGGCACATACGGTCAAGGGCTTGTTCGCCACTTTTTCCGACGATAAAGGAACCGCACTCGCGGCTAACGTTGAGAGTTTAGCCAAAGCGGGGGATATGGACGCCTCCGGCAAGCTAACCGCCGAGTTGATCGGTGAAGTTCGTCGCCTGGCCGGAGCACTCGCCCAGGAAGTGCACTAATCGCTCATCACAGAAAAACGGACTTCAATGTAACTTCCTGACTTCCGTTATTTCAGCCTTGCTCTTCGGGTAGTTTCAGTGCCCGTGCGCTTTCTTGCAGCGTCGCGCCGTAGGAGATCGTTCCGAGCAGGGGTGCAGTAATTCTTTGCTCTAAAGCCATTCGGTTTTCCTCCAGACGTAACATCGCCGGCTCGACGCAATTGGCAACCCAACCGGCCAGTTTTAGCCCGCAGGCTTTGATCGCCTGTTGGCTGAGTAGCGCATGGTTGAGGCACCCCAGCTTCATGCCGACCACCAAAATGACCGGCAAATCGAGCGCCATCGCCAGATTCGTGGTGTCGCAATGCGTATCCAGCGGTACGCAGAAGCCACCGACGCCTTCGACGACCACCACGTCGGACAGGGCGCGTAGCGTCTCAAAGGCGGCAACGATGGGCGGCAGCTCAATGCGGATGCCTTCTTCCGCTGCGGCGATTTGCGGCGCGACGGCGGCACGCAAGGCGTAGGGATTGATGAGAGAAATGAGAGAAGAGGGCGCGGAGACCGACGAGGCAGCGATCAATTGTTCAACGTCGTCATTTTTGCCATTTTCATCCAGACCGGCGGCAACGGGCTTCATGCCAATTGCGCGAAGGCCGCGCTGGCTGTGCAACGCATGCAGGAGTGCGCAGGCGAAGAAAGTCTTGCCGATTCCCGTATCGGTGCCGGTAATGAACCAGGCGGATTTGGAGCGATTGATCGTCACACTCATCCTTTATTTTTTTCCGCGTAGCAGAAAATTACGTCGTAGCTGGCCGGCAGGCCAGCGCTTGTGCGCTGGCATTCGTAGGCCGCTTCCACGGCCTGCCAGGCGGTACGTCCCATCATTCCTTTGCGTCTCCCACTGCCGATCCGATTGGCGCCGATGGCTTTTACCGCGCGCAGCAAAGTCTTCAGGTCAGGGTAAT
>CAXNNH010000053.1:0-8704 GCA_964203325.1 Burkholderiales bacterium
ACGTCAGCGGGCGATTCTAGCAGGTTATGCGCCAACGAAAATGAAGTGGCGGCGATTGATAATCACGCAGCCGGCGGTCTGCGCTGTCAGGTGCGAAATGTCCCATATTAGATAACAAATATAGATGCTCAAGCGCATTGGATGACGGCCTCCGGGAGGCTAGGCGCGAGCAAAAAACGCGATGCGAACAACTCGGCTGGAATCGGTTGGCTTAACAGATAACCCTGAATGAAATCGCACCCTAAATCCGCCAGGAAACTGCGCTGCTCTTCCGTTTCAACCCCCTCGGCAACTACCTTCAGGCGCAGATTATGGGCCAGAGCGATGATGCCCGAGACGATAGACGCATCGTCGGCGCTGTGTGTCATGTCGCTGATAAAGGCGCGGTCGATTTTCAGCACATCGACCGGGAAGCGCTTGAGATAAGCCAGCGAAGAATAGCCCGTGCCGAAATCGTCGATGGCCAATCCGACGCCGGTGGCTTTCAGGGCCTCAAGCATCAGCAGCGTCTCTTCAACGTGCTCCATGAGCATACTTTCGGTAATTTCGAGGGTCAGACACTGAGGGTTTACACCGGTGTCACGCAAGACGCTGTGCAAGGTGTCGACAAAATTCACCTGCTGTAACTGCAAGCCAGAGAGATTAACTGTGACGTAGAGAGTTTTTTCCCCTGCGTCATGCCAAGTTTTCAACTGTCGGCAAGCAGTACGCAACACCCATTCGCCGATGGGAATAATGAGGCCGGTTTCCTCGGCCAACGGAATAAATTCAATCGGCGATACCAGGCCGCGTACCGGATGCTGCCAGCGTACCAGCGCTTCCATACCCACAATGCGACGCTCGGCAGCGTTGGCAATCGGCTGGAAGAAAACGGCGAATTCGTCGCGCTCCAAGGCGCGACGTAGCGCCCCTTCAAAGCGCAGATGCTCGCTCGCCAACGCCTCCATGGTTTCCTCAAAAAACTGGAAACCGCTGCTCTTCTTTTTCGCCCGGTACATCGCCGTATCGGCCCGGCGCAGCAGCGCGCTGACATCGATCCCGTCGCGTGGAAAAAGGGCGATACCGATACTTGCCGAAACGACAATATCGTGTCCGTCGATGTCAAAAGGTGCCGTTACGGCCCGGCAGATTTTCTGCGCGGCGGCCGAAGCAACCGTCAGGTTCGGCAAGTCATCGACCACGATGGCAAATTCGTCGCCGCCCAGGCGGGCGACACAATCGCTGCTGCGCACACACGCGCGGATGCGCTCGGAAACCGTTTTCAGCAACTTATCGCCGATCTCGTGCCCCAAGGTATCGTTGACGAACTTGAATCGATCCAGATCGAGATATAACAGCGCCAACGATTGGGTTGCCGGCCCGGCGCGCTCAATACAGCGCGTCAGATGCTCGTTAAACAAGGTGCGGTTGGGCAAGCCGGTCAGCGCATCGTTGTAGGCCAAGTGGCGCACATGACGCTCGGTACGCGTCGCCTCGACCAGACGACGCACGCGCTGATTGACCACCGCCAGGTGCAACGGTTTGGGGATGTAATCGCTGGCACCCACGGCAAAAGCGCGTTCGATCGAAGCACTGTCTTCCAGGGCGGTAATCATCAGCACCGGTATTTCGCGCCCTTCGGGTGACTCTTGCAGGAGCGCACAAGCGGTAAAACCATCCATTACCGGCATTAACGCATCCATCAAAATAACATCGGGCCGCATGCGCTCGACTTCGGCCGCTACTTCGCTGCCGTCGGCGGCTTCGGTGACGGAAAATCCACTACGCTGTAACGCGGTGCGCAAAGCCGAACGGGTACTGCGATCATCGTCGACAATCAACACCCGCGCGGCCCCGGCTACCGACAGCGGCAAAGGCAGATCGGCTTCACCGACCAACTCGCGACGCAGTGCCTGACTGACGAGCACATATTCGGCCTGCAAGCGCGGCAGCAGTTGGCCGGCTGCATCGTCCTGATCGGCTTCGGCCAATCCCTCGATATCCTTCGCCAGTGCGGCGAGTGCTACCGCACCGAGATTACCTGCCGCACCCCTGACCGCGTGCGCGGCGCGGCTCAAGGCATTGCTGGCACCGGCCGCCGCTGCCGCCTCCAGCTCTTCCAGGTAGGTCGGCATATCTTCGAGAAAGGGTCGAATCGCCTGTCCGATGGCTCCGCCCAGCACCTCGCGCAAACGGATCAGCGAAGAGCGATCAAGCGGCTCATCGGAACGCTGTGCGCGTGGCGCGTCGAGATCGGCAAGAGCCACCGGCTCTGGAGAAAGAACCGCCAGTTCTGGCAACCAGCGTCGCAAATGCACCATCAGGTTATCCAGCGTTAGCGGCTTCGGTAAATGGTCGTCCATGCCGGCCGACAAGCACTTTTCAACATCAGCCGGCTGCGTATTGGCGGTCATGGCCACAATCGGCACCCGGCGACGGCTATCGCTTTCACTTTCCAGCGCACGGATCGCCGCTGTTGCCTCGTAGCCGTCCATCTCCGGCATATTGCAATCCATCAGGATCAAATCCCAGTCGCCCCAGTTTCCCCTGTCTCCACGCTGGTAGGTCTGCACCGCCAGCCGACCGTTTGCCGCAATTTCTGCCTTGCAGCCCAGCATTTCCAGCATGCCGACGGCAATCGTCTGGCTGGTGCGGTTATCCTCGACGACCAATAGCCGAGGGATACCTTGAATACTCGGGGCGACCGCATCTTGCGCGATGGAGGTGGCCGGTGGCGCAACTTCCCGTGTAGCGAGCGCCGTTTCGATGCACTCCAGCAAACGTTCCAAACGCAAGGGTTTGGTCAGATAAGCATCGGCTGGCGGCACGAAACTCTCGCAATCTGCGCCATAACGGTTCATCAATACGAAGCGCGGCTGACCCAATTCCGCTGCCGCGCGTAGATGCTGCACGGCTTTGGCATGGGCTGTCGCGAGCAACATATCAACAATCAGCAACTGATAAGGCTCATCCGCCGACATGGCGTCTTCCAAAGCCTGCGCGGCGTCAGGTACGTTACTCGCTGCGTTGCAGTCGTAACCGCAGGAACGCAAGGAGTGCTCAAGGAACTGGCGAACGATAGTGCTTTCATCAAGTACCAGTACACGACCGGTACGAGCACTGTTACTTGCTACCGGCGAGAGGCTGGCCGCCAGTTGTAGTGGCAGCGTAAACCAGAAAGTACTGCCCGCGCCGGGCTGGCTATCGACACCAATCTCGCCGCCCATCAGCGTGCACAACTGCTTGCTGATGGCCAGTCCGAGGCCCGAACCATCGTGACGACGAGTGGATGACGGATCGGCCTGGGTAAACGAGTCGAAAATACTGCCTAAAGCCTGCGCAGGAATGCCGATACCGCTATCGATGACCTCGAAACGTAACGTTCCGCTGGTGCCAAAGGTTCCAACGGGCGAGACGCGAATGGCCACCTCGCCCCGTTCGGTGAACTTCACCGCATTACCGAGTAAATTGAGCAGCACTTGGCGCAAGCGCCTTGAATCGCCGTGCAGACGCAACGGAACGCCGGGGGCCAGCGCATAAGCGATCTCCAGCCCCTTGCTGCCCAACTGCGGCGAAACCAATTCAATCGTTTGCTCGCACAGGCGAGAAAGATCGAAATCGTTTTCGGCCAACAGCAGCTTGCCCGCCTCCAGCGACGAAAAATCAAGAATGTTGTTGATCAGATCGAGCAAATACTGTGCAGAATCCCATGCCAGATCGACATAGCGGCGTGGGGTAGGCGCTAGCGCCAATGCGCGAAGCATATCGAGTGTGCCCACCACGCCATTAAGCGGTGTGCGCAATTCATGGCTCATGGTCGCTGCAAACTCCGCTTTCAAGTGCGCAAAGCGTAGCGCCTCCTCATGCGCCTGGCGCAAAGCCTGCTCGCGCTCATCAAGTACCATCATCATGCTGTTAAACGCATGCGCCATATCGGCGATGTCACGCGGCCCGGCTAACTCGGCACGCACTTCAGATTGCCCCAGCTCTGCACGCCCCATGGCACCGGCCAGTTGCTGCAAGGGCCGCGTCATGCGCCGCGTCAGCCGGCGGGTGACGAACAAGGAAACCAGCGCAAAAAAGAGCGAGATACCCATGTTCAGCGCAAACAGATCAAAGGTGGCGCGCGTCAGCGTCGCCTTGGACAGCACGACGCGCACGTAACCCAAAGTCTGGCCCGCTTTTTCTTCCACCTCGAAAGGCGATGCGTTACCCGCTGTGCGCACCGGCGCCACAAAGTGCCACGCCTCACTGTCCTCAGCCTCGATAAAGGCCGCCGACAACAGGTCGACTGGCGGTACCTCCTCGGCTACCGCTTGCGTCGCGCCGGTCGAATCGAGCGTCGTCAGCAAACGACCGTCGGGGCGACGAATTTCAACTCGGAGCACATCGGGAAAAGCCAGCACGCCGGACAAGGCATCGCTAGCGTTCTCGCTCGCATCGTAAAGCAGCGCCAAGCGTGCCTGGCGCGCCAAACTTTCGGCCAGATGCTGACCCTGCTGCTGTCGATTCTGTCGCGTTTCGCGACTGCTCTGCCACGAAATGGCGAGAGACGACAACAAGGCAAGCAGCAGCACGCCGATCGCAACCATGATGGAAAGCTGGCTGCGAAAAGTGGTTTTGCGCAGCAAGGCAGCGAGAAAAGGGGAAGGATTCATCGAAAAAGACACGGGTTAAGGAGCCGGAAATACCAGATCGAAGCCCTGCTGGCGGGACGAAAGTTGCAAACCAAGGTGGCTGGCCGTGCGCACGTTGACCGCCAACAACGCCTCCTTGAGCGGTACGACCGACGATGTTGCCGCGCTGCTGGCCGAATAGTTCAGCGCCGAAGTTGCTAACTGGCGACCCAGCGCCACGTTGTTTGGATACAGGGAAAAGAGAGCGCCGCGCTTGACATGCGCAACACTGCTCGAAAAAACTGCCAGGTTGCGATTCCACGCACTCTCCAGCACCAGCGGCAACACTGATGTCTCCTCGACGGTTGTCGAATCCTGTGCCAGCCACAGCGCATCTTTTTTCGGATCGGCGCTGGCCAGCACTTCCTGATAGACCCGCACCGCACTTTTAAGATCAGTCGCCTCAACCGCCTGCAATTCCAGCCCGTAATGGCGTGCAGCGTCGCGCGCCAAACGTATCAGCCAGGCATTTTGTCGCGGGTCATAGACCACAATGACGCGCCGGGCGCCGGGCATGAAATGTTTCAGACGTTCGAAGAGCATTCCGGGATCCGGCGCCAGGCTAACCACCGGAAAATTGCGTCCCCCGCCTTCCGGAGCTGACATCACACCGCCGACCACCACGCCGAACTCACGTTCCAGGCTAGAGGCTGCTTTCATTCCCTGCCGGCCGAGCGCGATAACCACCTTGATCTCTTGGCGTTTGAGATTGGCGACAATGTCCTGCGCCGTCATGTCGCCCCCCACGGCATAACTCGCCACGCGCGATCCGGTTTGCGCCTCGATGCCTTCAATAATCGTGGTGAAAATGCCACGATAGGGATCGCCAAGATCAGGGTAGAGCACCGCAATATGGCCCGGTTCGCCACTTAGAGCCACTTTAACGTTGTCGTGACGGGCCAGCAGAGTAACTACCGACTCACTGGCCGCCAGTTGCAGTCGATAGACCTGCACATCGCCGCCGTTCTCGATTCTGGCCAGTACACGCGCCAGACTACGGCTCTCTTCCGCTTCGGCCTCCCTAAAAATGGGGGCTATTTTTAGGGTGCTGTCCGCAATAGTCGCCAGCGCAGGCGTTACGCAAGACAGTGAGAATCCCAAGGGAAGCACAGCACATAGCCGAATGTACGGACGAATTTTTTTCACGGTATTCCCTCCCCTCTTCGATGCCAAAAATTCATAAGCGCAAGATCGCCTGTAAGTAGAGCGCGCGCGGCGCCATCGGCAGATCGTTTGGAATGGCGAGGCCGGGCGCCAAACTGGGTTCGCGCACGTCGGCATTGAACAGGTTGCGTACATTCGCCGCGAAGTTCCACTGGTTTTTACCATTCACGGTGCGCAACGTGAGATCTACTGTCGCGTAGTCGGGCACGTCAGGGCGGAGATCGCCGGCCGCGCGCTTGCGGTCGGCAACCCAGTTGAGCTGGGTGCTGGCCAGCCAGTTGCCGGCAAAACGCCAATCGCCCCGCGCAAACAGGTGATGGTGCGGAGCGTAGCCGGCATCCCGGCCCGTCGCCCGATCAATTGATTTCTGGTACGCGTAGTTGCCCGAGAAGCGCACGCTGCGGGAGATATCCCACAGCGCCTCGATTTCCATGCCGTTACCCCGTTGGGCGCCGGTATTGGCGTAGGAAGTCCCGACCAGACGAATGATGTCCTGCATGTCGAAATGGAACACGCTCAGGTTCACCTGGCTGTCCCGGCTTGTTTTCCAGGAGAGTGCCGCTTCCAGCGTCTTGATGCTTTCCGGGCGCAGATTCGGGTTGCCGTTGCCGACCGGATTGATGCCATATTGCTCGTTGAACGAAGGCGCACGGAAGGCGCGCCCCAGCAGCAGCTTGGCCGTCAGGTCGAAAGCTGCGTCCCAGACCAGCGCCAAACGCGGATTGGTCGTCCCACCGAAATCCGAGTAATTGTCGTGGCGCACGCCGGCGGTGAACGCCCAGTCACGCGCCAGGCTCCATTCGTCCTGAACGTATAAATAATCGACCTTGCGCAGTTGCGGTCGAATATGCGGTTGAATGGCCGAATAATCGGCTACCGGCCCGGCAGGAACCGGCGCACCGGCGGCATTGAACAGGTAATTTTTGTACGTTTTGGCGTCGTAAAGCTCCAGGTCGTCGTGGCCCAGACCGATCCGCAGATTATGTCCGGCGAAACCGGCGTAGGCGGCATAGGCGGAAAGTCGGTACTGTCGTTCCCACTGGTTCGGGCCGCCGATCATGCCGTCGGGAAAAGATCCCGAAGGCAACCGGGTGCCGGGCGGCAACAGCATTACGTTGGTCGGGTAGGTCAAAACATACTGCAGAAAACTACCCGTGACACCGACACTCCAATTCTGGGTCAGTTGAGGATCGCTCCACGACAGATCGGCGTTGACCGTTTCGGCCTTGCCCTGGCTAGCCGGATCCAGGGCGGCGTTAATACCGGCGCCGGTTTGTAACTGGTCACGCTGCTTATAACTGGCGCGCAAGCGCCATTGGTCGTAGGACAGATTGAGTCCGCCGTCGATGGCGTCGTAGCCGGTGTTGACCGATCCCGGCGCCAGGCTGGCATGGGTGCCGAATAGTCGGTCATTGCGCGTCTGCGCATCGGCGCTGACGATTTCCTTGATGCCGTCGGTACTGCCGACCCGTAGATACGCCGCTGCGTCGACCGCCCCCAGCTTGCCGCCGTATTGCAGCCAGCCATTCTTCGAACCGAATGAACCAATACGAACACCGAATTCAGTCCCCGGCGTGTCGGCCGCCGTCTTGGTAATCAGGTTGATTACGCCAGCATAGGCATCGGCTCCGTAGAGCGCGGAACCGGGGCCGCGAATGATTTCGATGCGTGCTATGTTTTCCAGCGGCACCCCCACCCAGGCCGCGCCCTTGTCGCCGTTGAACAGGGTGGTCATCGGAATGCCGTTTTGCAGCAGCAAGGCTTGCGGGTTGGTTTGGCCGCCGCCACCGATGCCGCGAATCACATACATCGGCGCATAACGCACCGAGGCGCGAGAAACGTGTATCCCGGCGACGCTTTCCAGCACCTCGTCGAGATCTTTCGCGCCCATCGCGGCGATGTCTTCGGCAGTAATTACGGAGGCCACCGCCGGCGCGCGACGCAGCGACTGCGGGCTACCGGTGGCGATACTGATCGTCGTCTTATCGCCATAGGCAAGCGCCAGATATTCCTCGTCCTCGGCGCTTTGCGCCAAGGCGGCGGCTATCTGAAACGACAAGGCGCACGCCAGCGCCAGTCTTCGGTAGCTAAAACCTTTCACCATTTCTCCCCCTGATAATTTTTGCCACAGTGTATTACACAACCGATGTTACGCACGCTCCGGGAAATAATGGGCGACGCGTAAGAACTGTTTTTTTGAGCTTGTGCCCCCCGGCACAACGCCGAGCGATACTCCGCACGTTTAGCGCTCAGAGAATAATGCCTCTGCAAGCCGCGCCAATGCTTGTTCTACAGATACTATGCCCGAAGAGCCTTTGTTTACGCCATTCTCCAGCCCTATACCCTGTAGATCGTTTATCCATGCGCCTTTCCAGCCATGCCTCTTCAGAGCCGAGCTGAAATTGCGCTAAAAATCCGGGGCAAGCCAAGGCAATGCAGCGCCTGACGAAAATCGCTAAAACACTTACAATCGCCCAGATGCACTTTCGCCGTTCTCTCTGGATACTTCTGCTCTTCGCCTTGCTGGTGGCCGCCTTCTTGATCGGCCGGCCGGCGGCTCCTATCCCTATTCGTATTGGCGTACTTCATTCGCTGACCGGCACCATGGCCGCCAACGAGCGCCCTTTGGTCGATGCCCTGCGTCTGGCGACCGAAGAAATTAACGATGCCGGCGGTCTGCTCGGGCGGCCGCTGGAGCTGCTAGTGGCCGACGGGCGTTCCGATGAGAGGGTTTTCGCCGCCGAGGCCGAGCGCCTGATCGTTGAGGATAAGGTCAGTGTGCTGTTTGCCTGCTGGACCTCGGCCTGCCGCAAAGCCGTCAAGCCGGTCGTGGAAAAACACCAGCACCTGCTGTTCTACCCGGTGCAATACGAGGGACTGGAGCA
>CAXNNH010000054.1:0-8610 GCA_964203325.1 Burkholderiales bacterium
CAATCCGGTTGGCGCTCACGAGTCCGGTCTGATTGGCGAAGACCCGCAAGGCGTACCGAACAATCTGATGCCCTATGTTGCTCAAGTCGCCGCGGGTCAGCGCGAATTTCTCAACGTCTGGGGAGACGACTATGAGACACCGGATGGCACCGGAGTGCGCGACTACCTCCACGTCGTCGATCTCGCGGAAGGCCATCTTGCTGCACTGGAGTACCTTAAACTGCAGGGTGGCCTGCTGACCGTCAATCTGGGCACCGGGCGCGGTTATTCGGTGCTCGACATGGTCAAGGCGTTCGAGCAGGTCAGCGGCCGGCCGATCCCTTGCAACGTCTCTCCACGCCGAGCCGGTGACATTGCCAAGTGTTGGGCTGATTCTGGCCTGGCTAATGAACTGCTGGGCTGGAAGGCCGGGAGAGGACTGGACCAGATGTGTGCTGATGCGTGGCGCTGGCAAGAGCAGGTTTTGAAATTCACGGCAAGTCAGATACCACCGGCTTTGCCGGTGGCTTGAGATTGTGAGCGCCTCAAAGGTGCCCATGAAACCCCGAGCCGCCCTTGGCGGCTCACCCCATGGCGAGTTTCATCTGGTCGTACCGCTCGTCCTCCTCTTCCTGATTGCGGGAGAAAGCCGGAAATTTCGTACCTGGTTCAAGCGCCCATCGAGGAATCATATAGCGCACGAAGTTGCGCAACGACCGCTGGTCTTGAAAAGCGGCGCTCAAAATCCTGGCGAATTGCGCCCGGATCGAATTCAGTCCAATGGTCTGCCATCCATTTCATGGTTTCGCTCAAGCCTCTAATGTCACCTATCGCAATCAAACGGCCATTCGTCTCATTGACGATGAACTCCGGCCCACCGCAGCGTGTAGCGATAATAGGCTTGCCGCAGGCAATCGCTTCGGCATAGACAACGCCGAATGTTTCATGACGTGAAGGCATGACGTAAATATGGCACTCGCGAAACAGCCGTGGTGCGTCCTCCCGGCTAACAGTGCCTAACCACACTATTCGATCTGCTACACCCAAGCGCTCAGCAAGCGCTTGATAGGCTGAACGCATCGGTCCGTCCCCACCAATGCGAAACTCAAAACGATCTGCCGGCGGATTCCAAAGTGCAATCGCCTCCAGCAATTGATCAATGCCCTTCTGGTCACTCAAGCCGCACAAGGTAAAGAACACGAATTTGTCTGACGATGGTGCGCCCATGGCGAAACGTCGCTCGTCTACCATGTTAGGAATAACGCTTGGTCCCCGATATCCAAATGTAGCAATACGTTTTGCCAAAGATGGACTCACTGCAATTGCCTCAGCAGCGCTAGCAAAAGCCTGTGCAATCTCCGGGGCTGGCTTCCCTTCACGCATTAAAGATGGAAACGGGAATGGACTCATATGTTCTGTCAGAACATATGGGATACCAAATTCTTCGGCAAGAATGGACGCGACGTAGCCGGCCGGATAACTCACATGCGCGTGGATCAGATTAATCTTCCCGAAGCGTTCTGTTGCAAGCTGCAAATTTCTACGATTGACTGCAATCAACCGCCTGATGCCGCCAAAAGGCAAGCGGTGCGACCATGAGAGTGTCGGGTTGAAGACCTCCCAAACGCCATTGCGTTGCCACACCTGGTTAGCTCGTTGTCTTAATCGCCATTGCAATGCCTTGAAGGCCTGCGAAGGATGGCGCATTGAAAACTCGGTATCGTAGTGACCCCATCTGCTCACAATCACCTTGATATCCTGACACAGCGCCGCAGTCGCTTCCGCCTGCTCTTGTGTGAAAATTCCACCGATCGGTTCCGCCTGGCTTGGATACCAAGAGGGGATGATGAAGAGGTTCATTCCGCCTTGCGAGCTGTGGCCATTACACACCATCCATCCAATGGGCCACTCATCAGGAAACGCATTGGAAGAATCATCAGGTTTAGAAGCGCTGACTTATTTAGTCCAGTTAGATAGATTGGCGGCAGTGTTCCTGCAGGCACGATACTTACTTGGCTGCCTCCTGATTCGCGCAAAATCACCTCCAGTTCCCAAGGCGAAATCGGGCTGATATGTCCATAGGATAGATCACCATCACCAAATTGGTGAAATCGACCTTTGAAGAAGAATAGCAGGCGGGATAACCAGGAGGCTGTGTTGGGCGTAGTGATCAAAATCACCCCTCCTCTTTTTGCCATCCTCATCAACTGCCGCACATACTGCCACTGATCATGAACGTGCTCGATGACCTCAATACCTAGCACCACATCAAACGCACCTTCATGCCCTTGAACAAATTGAGCAATCTCTTCAGGGGAGTCAAAATCTACGCAGGAGAAGTCCGCTTGGGTACACTTGAAATTTGCCTGATCCTTATCGGCCGCCGTTACCCTAAAACCCAAATCCGCTAAACGAGCGGAAAGCGCTCCTTCTCCGGCACCCCAATCGAGAATTCTTGCGCCCGGGGCCACTTCAGTTCGGATCTTTTCGGCGACTTGATCATGCAAACCCAGATCAGCTTTGATTACTAGTCCTTTGTAGTACTGGATCTGTTTCCGTCCAATAAAATATTTCACCACCTCCGCCCTACCTTTCATGTGAAGTGCGTTTCGCGCTTATAGCGCGACAATAGATGCCTCGAATATAACTAAGTTGGTGTAATCCTTCATTCGCCCCGCTGAAGCTCACAATCCAACTTATTCATTTCTGCGCCACGAGAAATAGATTGCTAAGCATAATGTGGCACAGCGGTGGCAACTTGATAAGGCATCGGATAAACCGCTTGACCTTGGATGGGGTTGGAGCGTATTGAACGTCATATCCAACCATGAATCTCCTGAACCCGGCTTGATGGGCAAACTTTCGCAGCGAAAAGTAGTTTTGCTCGTTGAGATGAAAATTCCAGAAATGCTCTGAAGTCGTTTCAGCTGGTTGTTTTGGCAAACGCTTGCCATGAAGCAAAGCCCATAGCCGTTGAATCGGATAACCGTAACGCCGCTGCAGCGTGTTCGGCATCGTAAATACCAACAACTTTCCGTCAGGCTTTAGCATCGAA
Source organism: Burkholderiales bacterium (assembly GCA_964203325.1). GTDB lineage: Bacteria > Pseudomonadota > Gammaproteobacteria > Burkholderiales > Rhodocyclaceae > JACQYA01. The sequence goes on from CAXNNH010000054.1 coordinate 3,035, forward strand.
AACGCCGCTTGAAAAAACTTTAATCCTTCTTCGGCCGAGATATGCTCAATAAATTCAGAAGCCAAAATTCTATCGTAGGTTGCCGCCGGTTCTTCTAATCCATCAAAAGAGGACTCCATAAATTCAGCCTTTGCCCCTAAAACAGTCGCTTTCTCCCGCGCCAAACTAATAGCATCAGCCGAGTAATCGACGCCCTTGGCCGACCCGCCTCTCAAAGCGTGAAAGATACAAACCTCTCCCCGACCGCACCCTATTTCCAGCAATTTATGTTGTGGCTGCAAGTCCAATAACTGGATGTTTCTCTGATAGCGTGGAAACAGAGAATTGAACGTACCGTCAAATTCAGAAAATTCCTTGCAGCCATCTACTGCCTTGAGAAAATAGTCCCCATCGTATATTTCTTTTACATCTGCCGATTTCATCGCATCCTCATTTTCTTCAAAGCGATCAGGTTGTAGATCAAAATAGTGATGAGTTCGCATACAACCCAGGCCGCAAGACCATATAACACGCTGTTATTAACTACCCCCCAATAGAGACATCCGGTACGGTATACAAGAAATGCTACGCCAAAAAATAAACTGAATTTTTGTAAGCCAAGCACCAAAAATATGCCGGAAGTGGGGGAACTAACAAAAATCGCCAAAAGCATGGGAGCGATAACCGCGGCGATTCTTCCCGCACCACTCCATGCCCCGCCCAGGATCCACGAGAATAGTTGCTCCCCGAACAGCATTATCAGGATAGTTGGCAGCACGCCGACCAGTGCCAGCATTTTCCAGGTCTTGAACAATAGCCGCCGAGCAGACCCGGCATCAGGCCAGACTTGCGCGAAGCGCTGCAAAAACACCTGCCCGACCGCACCGCCTATCAAGGCCATCGGCAGCCCCAATATCTTCCAAGCCATGCTGAACTGTCCCGCTGCTTCGCTGCTAAACCATGCGGTAATCAACAGCACCGGCAATTGCATCGTAACCACATCTAGTAGCGAAGTGGACAGCAGGTACTTGGGCGCTACGCTGTGTTTCATTGCAACATTGCGCATTGCTCGCTTACTCGATTGAGTACACATTGCACGCAAACTGACCAAGACAACAGCGGACACCAACAACATCGAACTAATTTGCGCGATAAGCAGGCCGCTGGTATAGCCGTAGATACCTAATGCGATCCCACCGATTGCGCTTACACCACTTTGAGTGATGCGCAGCTGGGCGATCTTGATGTAGGCTCGCTGGCGATTGAACCATGCCGTACCGACGGCAACCACCGCGGTCGCCGTGCCTGCCAATGCCGCAATGGGCAACCAGCTGCCCAACGGAGCTAGCCCAAGGATTTCCCTCATTTCTTCAGGGAGCAGCCACGCAGTTATCCCCAGGATTGAGCCAAAGAAAATGGCCAGTGCAAGAGAAAGCAGCAACAGTGACACCGATTCGGCTTCTTCCTTCGGCAACAAGATAGAGGTTTCGTAGCGCAGCGTGATGGCGGTTGCGACAATGCTGGATACCGCCAAAAAAACGGCCAGCAGTCCAAAATCTGCGGGGGTGTATAGGCGCGACAGCACGGGCATTGCAGCAATCGCTGCTAACTGCGCAACTGCCGTTCCTAGGGTGAGTACCGCAGTATCTTTTGCGAAAGAACTGCTGCGAAAGCGCGTAAGGAGGGCTGGTACCAAATTCATTAAGCTTCGCTGGCCTTCACTGCAGCGATCACTAAGCTTTGTGCACGCTTTGAGCAAGTTTCGACTCGTTGGTGCGTCGATCTGAATTGCATGCCTGTTGCTGCCTGGCAAGCTGACTAACTGGCGCGCAGGCAGCCAACGATCATGGACTGATCACTGGGTGTTAGATCGGGCCCCATCGGCAGACTAAGTACCCGTGAGGAAATTTGCTCCGCGACTGGAAAATCTCCATTCACATAACCAAAGCTTCGAAAAACAGGTTGGAGGTGCAGGGGAACGGGGTAGTGGATCGCCGTGGGGATACAAGAATCGATGAGCCGCTTCGCAATCACATCCCGGTCATCCACTTGAATGGTGTATTGGGCGTAGACGCTGGTGCTATTGGGTTCGATGTAGGGAGTTGTTACGGTGGGACACTGGTCGTCCAGCATCGCCGTATAGTCAGCGCCGACTTTATGTCTCTGCGCCACCTCCCAATCAAAACGCTCCAGTTTCGCCAGCACAATAGCCGCCTGCAGGGTATCCAAACGGCCATTGATGCCGATTCGGGGATGGTGGTAACGGCGGTCCTGGCCATGCACTCGAATTTCACGCATGGTCTTTGCCAAGGCGTCATCATCGGTGAAGAGCGCGCCGCCGTCACCGTATGCGCCTAGCGGCTTGCTGGGAAAAAAGCTGGTAGAGCCTATCGTTGAAAGCGCGCAGGACTTACGATTTTTATAGGTTGCGCCGAAAGACTGAGCAGCGTCTTCAATAACGGGCAGATCGTGCATATTTGCAATAGCGTTGATAGCATCCATGTCCGCGCATTGACCGTAGAGACTAACGGGCATGATCGCCTTCGTCTGCTTGGTGATGGCGGATTCAATCTTGCCGGGATCGATGTTGTAGGTTCTGGGGTCGATATCGACAAAAACCGGTTTTGCGCCCAACAGTGCGATCATTTCGCCGGTGGCGATGAAAGTGAATGGTGTGGTAATGACTTCATCGCCGGGACCTATACTCAGGGCCATCATGGCAATCAGCAGGGTGTCCGTGCCGCTGCTGGCTGTAATGCAGTGCTTTACGCCAACGTAGGAGGCGAGTTTGTCCTCGAGTTCCTTGACTTCGGGGCCCATGATGTACTGGCCGTGTTCCAAGACGCGATCGATCCGTTCCTGAATCTTTGGCTTGAGGGCTTGATACTGAGTCCTTAGATCAATAAAAGGAATCATTGGCTGAGACACGAGCAAACTCCATTTTCAAGTTTGTAACGTACGCCCGTTGTCGGACATGTGGCATCCCCAAATCCGGTAAGGGGTAGTGAGAGCCGTTCGCCATGCTGACTCATCCATCCGATCTGTCGTGCAGGTACGCCTGCCATCAAGGCATAGGACTTTACATCACGGTTTATGACTGCCCCAGCGGCGACAAAGGCATACTCGCCTATGGCGACACCACAGACAATGGTGCAATTGGCACCGAGCGTGGCGCCTTTTTTGATCAGGGAGGGGCGGTATTCGTTCTTGCGGGTGACTGCGGAGCGTGGATTATAGACATTGGTGAAAACCATGCTGGGCCCGCAGAAGACGTCATCTTCGAGTGTAACTGCATCATAGATGCTAACGTTGTTCTGCACTTTGACGTTGTTACCGATCACGACGTCATTGCCGACATAGACGTTTTGCCCGAAGGAACATCCTTCACCAATGCGCGCGCCACTCGAGATGTGAACCCAGTGCCAGACGCGGGTACCATCGCCAAGCTGGGCGCCTTTGTCAACGATTGCGGTTGGGTGGATCGTGACTGCCATATCAGTACTCCAGCGGAAGCGAAACCGTCTTGCCATCCCGTGCAGAGAGGTAAGCGGCGATTAGGACTTCAAGAGACTTCAGTCCCTCTCGGCCATCTGTTTCCGGCTCGGCCTTGCCTTGCAGAACCTCGATCACATTCTTGTAGTAGAGCGGGTGACCGAAACCGTAGACGGATGTGGTTTCGTAGTTGGCGTCTTTTATATTTTGGTCGTAATCCCGTTGGTCAGCGAAATCCCATTGCTGGATTTCATTGACGGCAAGGCCACCCACACGCACCGTGCCCTTCTCACCAAGGATTGTGATGCTGCCCTCGAGATTCTTCGGGTAGGTCAGCATCGTAACGCTCATTGAGCCAAGCGCACCGCTGCGCCAGCGGACATTGAGCACCCCAGTGTCTTCAACCTCAATGTCGCGCGCCAGGGTTTCCGTCATGGCTTGGATATCGGCAACCGGGCCAATCAGCCAATCGATTAGGTCAACGTAGTGGCTGGCTTGATTCATAAAGGCACCACCGTCCAGTTCCCAAGTGCCGCGCCACTTGGCGGAGTCGTAATATTCTTGCGGCCGGGTCCAGAAGACGTTGAGACTGACCATATAGATACGTCCGAAGCGTTTTTCATCGACGGCACGCTTGAGTAGCTGCAAAGTTGCGTTACGACGGTTTTGTTTGACGACGAAAAGGCGGACATGGGCTTCATCGCAGGCTTTGACCATGCGTTGAGCGTCTTGCCAACGGGTAGCCATGGGCTTTTCGGTGATGACGTGAACGCGATGCCTAGCCGCGAGAATGGCTTGATCGGGATGCAGACCACTCGGTGTGCACAATGCAACAACATCTGGCTTGACCTGCTGTAGCAGGGTTTCCATACGCGCGAAGCCTGGCACATTAAATGTGCCCTGGTGACTCTTCAGCGTCTCAGGGTTGTTGTCGCAAACCGCGACCAGCTCGATGTGTTCGGCATGCTTCTCGAGCGAACCAAAGTGGTTCTTGGCGATACGGCCGCAGCCGACGATGGCGATGCGAATTTTGCGATCGGTAACGGTAGAAAACATTGAGTGCCTTTCGAAGATTACAGACGCCAAACGGCGTGGCCGGCCTGTTTGATCGCAGTCGGGTCAAAGGCGGATTTGATATCTGTGAATACGCCAGCAGGCTTCAGCAGCGCAAGTATCTCGCCGAGCGGCTTTTGCAGATACTCGCGGTGAGAGACCGCCGCCACAATTGCACTGACATTTCTGGGCAGTTGATCCCACGCTGCAAGCTCGATGCCGTATTCGCGTTGCGCTTCGGCATGGTCGGCAATTGGGTCATGAACCACGACATTGAGATCGAAAGCTCTTAGATTGGCGATCAGATCGGCCACCTTGGAGTTTCGCAGGTCGGCGCAGTCTTCCTTGAAAGTAAGACCGAGCACAATCACCGTATCGCCTTTGTTGCAGCCGCCTTGACGAATCATGCCTTGGACTGTCATTTTTGCCACGTAGCTGGCCATACCGTCGTTTATGCGACGGCCGGCAAGGATGACTTGCGGGTGATATCCCAGCATCTCGGCCTTGGTGGTGAGGTAGTAAGGGTCCACACCAATGCAATGCCCCCCGACGAGGCCCGGTTTGAACTTTAGGAAGTTCCATTTTGTACCGGCGGCGGCGAGCACTTCGTTCGTGTCAATGCCGACTTTGTTGAAGATGATGGCCAACTCGTTCATCAGCGCGATGTTGAGGTCACGCTGGGTGTTTTCGATAACTTTGGCGGCTTCGGCCACTTGAATACTTGGCGCTTTGTGGATCCCGGCGGTAATGATGCTGCCATAGAGCGCAGCGACTTTCTCCAGCGTTTCGACGGTGTCTCCAGAGACGACCTTGACGATCTTGGTCAGCGTGCGCTCTTTGTCGCCGGGGTTGATCCGTTCTGGGCTATAGCCAACGTTGAAATCCTGCTTCCACTTTAGTCCCGAGTGCTTTTCCAAGACAGGAATGCAGATCTCCTCCGTGGCGCCAGGATAGACCGTCGATTCGTAGATGACTGTGGCGCCCTTCTTCATGTGTTGGCCGGCGATGGTGCTCGCTCCGATCAAAGGTCCGAAATCGGGGGTATGCGCTAT
>CAXNNH010000055.1:0-8603 GCA_964203325.1 Burkholderiales bacterium
GGCCAGTATCTGGCCCCCTCGGGACACCATCTGCCGGTATCCCGCTACGTGCATCCCGACACTTTCGCGATGTACGAGCGCGAAGCGAAAGCGATGGGTTTCACCGGGGCGGCCTGCGGCCCGATGGTGCGTTCCAGCTACTGGGCCGACCAGCAGGCGCACAACGCCGGGGTCGTCAACCCTGCCGACCCTGCCGAGCATGCCGCTCCTTCGCCTTCCCCTTGATTATGGACGGCCAAGCTGTTGCACTTCGGCGTGTCGCGGGCAAGAGAGCAGATGGTCATTCACCATGCCGGATGCCTGCATGAAGGCATAGCAGATGGTTGAGCCGACAAATTTGAAACCGGCGCCCGCCAGGGCTTTGCTCATCGCCGCCGACGACACGGTCTGGCTCGGCACCTCGGCCATTGAGGACCAGTGATTTTGGCTAGGCTTGCCGTCGACAAAGCTCCAGAGAAAATCACTAAATGACTCCCCTGTCGATTTAAGCGCGAGGTAAGCCTTGGCGTTTTGAATAGTAGCGGCCACTTTGGCTCGATTGCGGATAATGCCAGGATCGGCCAACAACTCCGCTACCTTCCGCTCATCGTAACGGGCGATCAGTTCGGGGTCGAATCCGTCAAATACGCGTCGATAATGTTCTCTCTTGCGCAAGACGGTCGACCACGACAGACCTGCTTGAGCGCCTTCCAGAATCAGTAGCTCAAACAATGCACGCTCATCGTAGAGTGGAACACCCCACTCGAAATCATGGTATTCGCGGTAGAGGTCAAATCCCTCGCACCAAGGGCAGCGTTCCATCTCAATATCCTTCGTTAAATAGTGGGCTTCAGCACCTTGAAGCCGCTGCTACGGAATCAATAGCACTTCCGGCAATCGCCAGGTCGAGCCGAGGTGCTGCCCGGAGAGGCACTGTTTACGCCATTCTCCAGCCTATCACCCCGGAGAGCGTTTATCCATGCGGGTCTCCAGCCATGCCCCTTGTAGATCGTTTATCCATGCGGCCCTCCAGGGTGCTTCGACGCGCTTGCTGTCTTGACCGCGTGAACGATGATGGCTTTGAGCGTTTTCGCTCAGTTAGGTTGCTCGGCAAAAGAGGAGACTCGATTTCTTCCGCCTTTTTTCGCGTTATACATCGCTTGATCGGCCTGTTTTTGAATCTCCTGCATGGTTTGCTCGCTGTGTTGATTGCGCGCGACACCAATACTGGCGGAAATTTTCAGTGACGATGTTTCCGAGATCGCCGGCATCAGGCTCTCGACCGCATGCCGGATCGTTTCGGCCACCTGAAGGGCGGAATCCATGTCCGTATTCGGTAGAAAAACGCTGAATTCCTCGCCCCCGATCCGGCCCAGGGAATCGCTGCTTCTAATACTGTTACCGATACAAGTGGCTACCGATTTCAGAACAATATCGCCAGCGGCATGTCCGTAGTTATCGTTGATCGACTTGAAATGGTCGAGATCGATAAAAAGCACCGAATAAGGCAGGGCGGATCGTTTGGCCAGTAGAATAAAGCGGTCGCAGATTTCATAGTAAGCCCGTGCATTCAATACCCCGGTCAACTGGTCGTGCATGGCCAGATCGAAGAGTCTTCTATTCGACTCGCGCATCCGCGTGAAATACGAGACGGATCGGTCGGCGTAGAAATGGAAAAACAGCGCAATGTAGATAAAGCTGACGACGATGGTCGCCATAGCATTGGGCGAGTAGGGACTCGGTAGATACGGATTGCCGAGTACCAAGCCAACAAGGGTGAGGACGGTTATCACAAAGCCTACCCGTTGCCCCAGAAGCAGGTAAACGCCGGGAATGTTGGTGAAAAACCAAATCAGCCTGAATTCGTCCTCGGAGACAAAATACAGAGCCGAGGTCGCTTCGAGGATACAGGCTGCTTCGTAGAGCCAGCCGATACTGTAAAACCAGGTTTTTCTGCCGCGCAGACAAAGCCAAAGACACAAGGTAACGCCGGTGAACCCACTCATTGATCGCACATGCATCGGTGAAATCCGGTTTAACTCCGACAACGTGCCCAAGAGGAATATCCCGGTTGCCAGCGCCCCGGCCAGAAGCACAATGCACATGAATTTGAACTGGAATTCCAGATGCTCTTCACTGGCTTCAAATTTGACTTCACCGAATACAAGGTGGCTTAAGTAGCGCATCGTCAATTCCTTTGCGGCAATTTTTACGGGAAAGGGGTCGTTACTTAAAGAGGCGCTGATAAATTGTCATTTCGAGTGGAACGAGAAATCTAAAGTTTTGATTTGAAAGATTCCTCACTGCGTTCGGAATGACAAAAATGAATAAATTATCGTTTGCCTAACGCCGCCGCGCATGACGAAGAACCACCTCGACCAGAAATTCGGGATCGATCGGTTTGGAGATGTGCTCGACCATGCCGGAGGCGAAGCATGCTTCACGCTCTTCGGTCAGCGCATGCGCGGTTTGGCCGACGATGGGCAGGTCGGGCGCCAGTTCGCGTATTTTGCGCGCCGCTTCGTGGCCGTTCATCACGGGCATCTGGATGTCCATCAAGACCAGATCGTAGGCATCGGCGCCGTCGCGCACGATGCGCTCGACGGCTTCCTGTCCATTGCCAACGATGACGACGCGGGCGCCGTCCTCAAGCAGATTGCCTTCCATGACGATCTGATTGATTTCATTATCTTCGGCGACCAGCAGGGAGAGGCCGGCCAGGCGCAGGGGAGTCGATGCAGCATCGGCCAGGTTGGCACGGCCATCGGCGAGCGGCGGCCAAGTAGTCAACGGCACGGCGAGATACGGCAGGCGCACTTCAAATTCGCTGCCCTGATCCGGGGTACTGCGCACATGAATTTCACCGCCCATCAGCTCGACCAGGCGGTGGGTAATGGTCAGGCCCAGTCCGGTGCCGCCGAATTTGCGCGTCGTCGAACCGTCGGCCTGCTCGAAGGGCTTGAAGATGCGTTCGATTTGCTCTGCGCTCATGCCGATACCGGTGTCGACGACGCGGAAGACGAGCCATTCTCCGTCGTGTTCGACCGTGAGATGGACGCTACCCTCTTCGGTGAACTTGACGGCGTTGGAGAGCAGATTCATCAGCACCTGGCGTAAACGCAGGGAGTCGCCCAGGCAAGCCTCGGGAAGTTCGCTACGCTTCTCAAAATGCAGTTCCAGCCCTTTGCTCACGGCCCGCTCCTGCAGCAAAGCGAGGCTTTCCAACAGAAGTGGCTCCAGATCAAAGCGGCTGGCGTCGATTTTGAGCATTCCAGCTTCAATCTTGGAAAAATCGAGGATGTCGTTGATGATGCCGAGCAACAACTGGCCGGAGGAAAGTATGGTGCCGAAGGTCTGTTGCGCCTTCGATCCCGTCGGGCTACTGCGGTAGCCGATGTGCGCCATGCCCAGCACGCCGTTGAGTGGGGTGCGAATCTCGTGGCTCATGTTGGCTAAGAACTCGCTTTTCACGCGCGATAGGCGTTCGGCCTGCTGTCGCGCCTCTTCCAGTTCGAGCGTGCGCTCGGTGACTCGCTCTTCCAGGTGCAGACGGTGTAACTCCAGTTCGCTCTCGGCATGCTTGCGTAGCGATATATCGTCGATTACGCCGATCAAACCGAGTCGTTCGCCCTGTTCGTTATAGAAGCGCGTACCGACCAGATGCCCCCAGAATTCCGAGCCGTCGCCGCGCCGGTAAATACGTTGCACATCGACATGATCGATGGTGCTGGCAAGCAAGAGGCGCATGTTTTCGCGTCCGCTGTGCTGCGCGTCGGGCTGGAGATGGTCGATGTACGCGCTACCGACCAATTGCGCGAGAGGGTAAGCGAACATCTCGGCCATACGCCGATTGGCGACAGTAATCAGACCCTGGGTATCGACCAAAAAAATGGCCACGCTTGATGTGTCGAGAATCTGCCGGAGCAGGCTTTCTTTGCCGGCCAGCGCCTCGGTGACGCGCTTGCGTTCGCTGATGTCCTGACAAAAAGCGAGCAGACGCCGCTCGTCCTGTTTGACGGCCCGTAAGCGTACCCAGAGCGATTCGCCGTTGCGGCGAAGCAGCCGGTATTCGGCATCCAGTCGCCCGCTGTGTAGCAGCTCGGCAAACTCGCTGACGACCCGTGGGCAGTCTTCCGGCGGCGAGATATCGACGATGGATAGCTTCTGCAGTTCGGCCAGTTCGTAGCCGAGTAGAGCACAAGCCGCAGGATTGGCGTCAATGTAGCGCCCCTTTTCGTTACTGATAAAAATAGCGAGTGGCGCATCCTCGACATACGAGCGGAAGCGCGCTTCGCTGGCGAGCAAGAAGCCGGCATCGGCCAACCGGCGACGCCAGAAGCGCCAGACCAGCCAGGCGGCCAGCGTGGTAACGCTGGCAAAAACCAACAGCAGAACAATCACCATCGATACTTCATGACGCCAGTTGCTTAAATAGTCCTCCGGTGCCATGCCTACCGCCAGAACAATCGGCAAGTTCTCAATACGGCGGAAAGCGTAGGTGCGCTCCTTGCCATCTGGTGCTTTTGGGGTATGGAAGCGACTGATGGCCTGGCCCGAGTTAAGAACGGCCAGGAACTCGGGCGAGACCTGGTTATTACCAACCTCGCCGGCCACTCCTGGTGCTGGCGGGTAGCGCGTAATCAGGCTGCGGTCGAGATGGCGCAATACAGCCGAGCCATGCTTGCCCAGCCCCAGATCGGCGAGCATCACGGTCAGCCGCTCAAGCGGCAACGAGGCCGAAACGATGCCGGCAAAAGTGCCGTCGGGGTGGTGGTAGCAACGGCTGAAAGCAATGATCCACAGATTCGAGACGCGCCCGAGAATCGGTTTGCTGACGATCAAACGACTTTCCGCATGCTCACGATGCGCGACAAAAAAATCGCGGTCGGCATAACTTTGCGGGGTTGCCGCACTGACGCCTTTTCCCCAGAGAACATCGCCCTTGGCATTGGTCGCCCGGATGGCGTCGATCTCCGGTAAGCGCTCCCCGCGCAAGGTGAGAAAACGATTCGTCGCCTCACTATCCAGAGAGCCGTGCGCCAACTGGCGCTCCAGCTCATCGACAATGGCCAGCAAGGTCAGATCTATCGTGCGGGCGGAACCGGCGATATGTTTCTCCAACACATGCGCAATACTCGCCGTGGTCGCCTCCACGCGCTCGACTTCGTTGGCACGACTTTGCTCGGTGACGTGCAGGCCGATGATCAAGGAAAAAGCATTCAGCGCCAGCACCACCACCAGTAGCCAGAGACGGACGCGGCGAGCGGAAAAAGACAGCACCGGTAACAAGGCGGGAGGATGGGCGGGATCGGACAGGGAATTGGCAGTATGACCCATATATTTTCGGGGCGACGGCTGGGAGGAGTCGGTTTTACCTATTCTATCTAAATTGCCCGCAGAGTGCGGGCCGAGGTCATGGGCGCGAAGAAATCGCCTGACGCACGCCAAAGGCAATGAGGAAGCCACCGCAGGCGATCTCAATCACCGGCTTGCCCCTGCGGTAGAGCTTGGCGGCACGTTCGCTGGAAAGAGCGAGGGCAACGGCACCGTACCAAAGGGTGGCGATCAGAGCAACCATAAGCACCATGGTCAATAAAGTAGCCAACGAAGCACCCGCAGGAACCGCAGCGGAAAATACGGAGGCGTAGAAAATCATGGACTTGGGATTGGAGAGGTTGGTGACGACCCCGTCACGCAGCGCCCAAATGAAAGCGGAGCGGGCGCAGACCTCAGGTTTGGCCGGAAGCGTTTTTCCCGAACGGAACAGCAACTGGAGTCCAAACCACACGAGATACGCCGCGCCCAAGAGCTTGACCGACCAGAACACCCAGGGAAACAAGGAAAAAAGGGTGCCCAGACCGAATAATGCCGCAGAGGCCCACAGGGAATTGACGCAAACAATGCCTATCACCAGCGCCAGCGCCTCGGCACGCGGGGCCGTAACGGCACGATGCGTAACCGCCACGAAATTTGGCCCTGGGCTGATAACGCCCGCAACGCAGACTAAGGAGGCGGTCAGTACCGCAGCCGTATCGATCATTTACCCAGATTCCTCACTACGTTTTGAATAACAAAAGTAAATAAATCAGTGTTTCCTTGGTTGAAGGCAATCGGGCTATCCTTCCAGTCGGAAAGTATTGCAGAAACGCAGGGACTCCGGGTACGGGAAGAAGTCTTCAACGTGGCCTTCGCGTATTTTTTTCTGTGCGCTACGCCAAGAGTTGGCACTGAGCAGGTCGCGGTGATATTTGAGAAATGCTTGGCGCACCTTGGGCGAACCGAGCAGAAAGGTAGCGAATTCTTCGGGGAAAACATCGTTTTTGCCGACCGAATACCAAGGCTCGCTCGACATTTCCATGTCCGGGTAAGGCGCTTCCGGGATGTCGCGGAAATTGCAGTCGGTCATGTACTCGATTTCGTCGTAATCGTAAAACACGACGCGGTTATAGCGCGTCACCCCGAAGTTTTTCCACAACATATCACCCGGAAAAATGTTAGCGCTGGCCAGCTCGCGAATGGCACTGCCATACTCCAGCACGGCGTTGTCGATCTGTTCCGGCGTTGCCGTATCCAGATAGATGTTGAGCGGAGTCATGCGCCGTTCGATATAAAGGTGCTTGATGATTAGGTTGTCGCCTTTTTCCTCGATCAGCGACGGGGCGAGGCTACCCAACTCGGCGAGCAAATCCTCCGAAAAACGTTGTTTTGGCAATGAAACGTGCGAGAACTCCAGCGTATCGGCCATCCGGCCGACACGATCAACCTGTTTGACCAGCAGATACTTGGATTTCACGGTGTCTCTATCCATCTCCTTCGATGGGCCAAAAATATCCTTAATCAATTTAAAGACATAGGGATAGGAGGGTAGCGTAAACACCAGCATGACCAGGCCACGGATGCCCGGCGCGATGATGAAATTGTCTTCCGAATGACGCAGGTGTTGCATCAGGTCGCGCAGAAACAGGGTCTTGCCCTGTTTGCCGAGGCCGAGCATGGTGTAAAGCTCGGAGCGCGGCTTATTTGGCATGATCGTGCGCAGAAATTGTACGTAACCGGAAGGGACTTCCATGTCGACCATGAAGTAGGCGCGCGATAAGGAGAACAGCAGGCTGATCCGCCAGCCGTCGAGCAGTATCGTATCGAGTACCAGCTTGCCATCGTTCGTGTGCAGGACGGGAATGGCGAAGGGAAATTCGAGATGACCGTTGATCGCCTTGCCAAAGATATATGCGCCCTTGTTGCGGTAGAAGGCAGAGTAAAGCACCTGAATCTGCGCATTGGCTTCGGCTTGCGGCCAGCCACCCAGCGATGCCTCGACGGTGCGCATCACGTAATCGATGTCACGATCCAGGTCCTCGAAAAGACGTTGCCAGTCGAAATCGAGAATGATCTGCTTGAACGTTTTGCGCAGCCCGCGCTGCATGGGGTAATAGCTCGAATAGGTCGGCGGCGACGAATCGATATACTCGGTTGACGCGGCGGGGCGGGTGAAAATGTAATCGTTGTGAAAATAAGTCCGGTGCAAAATCTTGGTACACACCGAGTTGAAGAAGGTTTCGGCGAGTTCGGGCTGTTTGTGGTTAATCAGCCGACCGATGTACAACAGCTTGAGCTGTTGCCAGATTTCGTCGCTGAGCGAACTGGCTTTAAATTCCGCACAAAGCAAAACCGCCGTTTCATCGACCCGGTCGTCGTAGGAACGAATGCGTTCGCGCACAGCCGTTTGCACGCCCTTCCAGTCCGCTGCCTCAAACAGTATTTTGGCTTGCATACCGTACTGACGGATCAGGCGATAGTGACGGTTAAAGCCGTCGATCATGGCTTCGGCAATACGTTTGGCGAGGGTGTTCTCGGCGGTGGAGATTTCCATCTTGGCAGGGTCTCGTTGGCGGGGCGAGAATTGTAGCATCGCGAGTCCGCGACCGAAGTCGTCAGCCTCTCGTCAGCCTCGTTTGTAATGATAGGGAGGCGATGCACGCATACTGTATTTCAGACGAGAATCGGCAGCAAAAGCATGGCGTCCTCGGCAAGCCAGGATGAACAAACAGGGCCACCACGGAAATACGGTTTTTCAACGAAAAGCAGAGCGGGAAATGCTCGAATATCCAATCGTCAAACGTCGAGAAGATTAACCATTTATAGGCAAAAGGTATAACAATGGCGGCAGGAAAATCAAAGATCATTTACACACTCACCGACGAGGCGCCACTTTTGGCGACTTGTTCCTTTTTGCCCATCGTCAGGACGTTTACTGCTCCTGCTGCTATTGAGATCGTCAAAAGCGATGTCTCGGTGTCAGCGAGGATTCTTGCCGAATTTTCCGACTACCTGACCGATGAACAAAAGGTGCCCGACAATCTGGCCGAACTGGGCCGCCTGACGCAGGAACCCGATACCAATATTATCAAGCTACCCAACATCAGCGCTTCCGTTCCCCAACTGGTGGCGGCTATTCGCGAACTTCAGTCGCGTGGCTACAAGATTCCCGACTTCCCCGAAGACCCGAAGACCGACGAAGCCAAGTCGATCTTGACGCGTTATTCAAAGGCGCTGGGCAGCGCCGTCAATCCGGTGCTGCGCGAAGGCAATTCCGACCGACGTGCGCCGGCAGCGGTCAAGCGCTA
>CAXNNH010000056.1:0-8462 GCA_964203325.1 Burkholderiales bacterium
CGGAAAGGGAACCAGACGCGGTGTCGCGTGATGGCAGGCAATCAATCCCCAGAGTCGCCCTCCCTGCATCAGTGATACCGACAGCGAAGCACCCACCGCCATGTTGCGCAGGTAACGGATGTGGATCGGTGAAATCGAGCGCAACACGCTGTTGCTCATATCCAGTGGCCGACCGGTCAGCGGATTGAGCGCAGGAATGAGCGGAACCGACGGCGCTTCGGTATCGGATAACACACGAATCCGATTTTTGGCGTACAGCGCGCGCGCCTGCGCCGGAATGTCGGCAGCCGGAAAATGGTGTCCAAGCTTGGACTGCAGCACACCGCTGCCGCTTTCGGCGATCACTTCGCCATCCCAGTTTTCACTAAAGCGGTAGATCATCACCCGATCAAAACCGGTGAGCTGCCAGATGTATTGGGCCACCCAGCGACAACTGGAGAGCACATTGTCTTCCAGTTCCAGGCAGCGCAGCGTCTCACGGATCAGGGCGCTTCCCGGAAAATCGATGTCGTTAGCGGCCTCGGGAAGGGGGGGCAAGGTGGAAAAAAACGCACTGCTCCGGTCGATCTCCAGTTCGATAACCAGCAGACCATCGGCCCAATGCGCGCGTGCGTTGGTTGTATGCCGGCTCGTACAGCCATCGATCATCAGTCGGAACGTGGCGACCTGTCCTGGCTGCAAGGAATTTGCCGCCAAACGAAGTGACTGACTAGCCTGCTCGCCGAGCAAGTTTGCCAATGGCTGGCCAAGCACCTGTTCAAATGGAGTTGCGCAGACGTGCTCGATATTGTCGCTGGCCAGACGAATCACACCGCAGTCATCGACCGCCAACAGATAGCCGTGCGGCTGAATAGCGTGAACAAGGTGTATGGCTTCGGATTCGCACTTTTCCAGCGCATCTTTCAGTGCGTCCTCTGGTACATGTTTTGCTGTGTTTTCCAGCTCGCTATATTCGGACACGACTTTGCTCTCCCTGGAGCTTTGCAGTCTGAGCGCTGCGGTGGCGAAGAATAATCATTTTGTGCAGCCAGCGCCAGCATTAGCCATTAGTATTTTGAGCGCTATTTTTTGCTAGAGCCTAGCCAACATTCCCTGACTTTTTTGCTGCGTTTTTCTCATTGTATTCGCCCGCGTTCGGAGTAATATCGCCGAGATGTTTTTTTGTGCAGCTCGGTGTGGATGGTCGAATTGAAATTCAAACGCTCCATAAACTGGAAAAGACGAGGACGAAACGAAGATGCAAGCGCGCCACCTGTCGCTGAACGCACGTCTTGTCGCGACCATTCTGGCCATACTTTTTGCGCTGGCAGCCCTCTTTGCCGGCGTTCTCTACACCGAACGCAATTTGTTGCTGCAAGACCGCCAGGAAAAAGTACGCAGTTTGGTCGAAGCCGCCTATGGCGTCGTCGCTTATTACGAAGCTGAAGCACGCGCCGGAAAACTTCCGCTGGAAGCCGCGCAAACGGCAGCGCTAGCCACCGTGCGCATGATGCGCTACGACAGCAACGAATACTTCTGGATCAACGATATGTTGCCCAGGATGCTGATGCATCCGATCAAGCCGGAGCTGGATGGGCAGGACATTTCGACGGTAAAAGACCCGAACGGCAAATCACTGTTCAACGAATTCGTGGCCGTCGTCAAGAAAGATGGCAAGGGTTTTGTGGACTATTACTGGCCCAAGCCCGGCGCACAAGAGCCGGTGGCCAAAATTTCTTACGTCGCCGGTTTTTCTCAATGGGGCTGGATTATCGGCAGCGGCATCTACCTCGACGACGTGAATCGCATTTTCCGTGCAGAGGCGCAGAAATTCCTGCTCTGGGGGCTGATCGTTGCCGCCACCATTGCCCTGCCGCTGTTATTGCTGCGCGCTAACCTGCTGCGCCTGCTCGGCGGCGATCCACAGGTGGCCGTAGCTGCGGCACGCCGCATCGCTGCCGGCGACCTCGGCACTGAGGTAGATTGCCGACCGGGCGACCACGATAGCCTGCTCGCCGGCATGAAGGATATGCAGGAGCACCTGCGCGGCATGATTGCCGAGATCGTTCTGGATGCGGAGAAGTTGGGTAGCGCAGCGCAAGAGCTAATGGCATCCTCGGAATCGGTCTCTGCTTATACCAGTCAACAATCCGAATCTGCTTCCTCCATTTCGGTATCGGTCATGGAAATGAGCGTCAGCATGACCCTGGTCGAGGAGAGCGCGCGCGAGGCGTTCACCCTTTCGCAGCAGGCCGGTAGCCTGGCGGACAGCGGCACGACGGTGATCCGGCACGCCGTTGCCGAGATCCGGCGCTTGTCGGATGCGGTCAACGCGTCCTCGGTCACGATTCAGGATCTGGGGCAGCAATCAGAACAAATCAACTCTATCGTCAAAACGATCAAGGAAATTGCCGACCAGACCAATCTGCTGGCGCTCAATGCCGCTATCGAGGCTGCACGTGCCGGCGAGCAGGGACGCGGTTTCGCGGTCGTCGCCGACGAAGTACGAAAACTCGCCGAACGCACCACGCAATCGACCGCCCATATTGCCACCACCATCAGTAGCATTCAGTCAGGCACGCACGGCGCTGTGGCCAGCATGGAGTCCGGCGTGGCGCAGGCGGCGAAAGGCGTTGGCTTGGCGGAGCAGGGCGGTGAATCGATCGACCAGATCCGCGACAGCTCGAAGCGTGTTCTAGCGGTGGTGAACGATATTACCGGAGCCATTCGCGAGCAGAGTTCTGCCGCACAACAAATTTCCGGTAGCGTTGATCAAATTGTTCAGATGTCCGAACAAACGACGAGCGCACTCAATTTAACGGTCGAAGCAGCACGTCGTCTGCGGGATTTGTCGGCCGCTTTGCAGGAAAGTGTCAGGCGTTTCAAATAATCAACACCCACAAAAAGGAGACAAACCAATGAACTTTGAAGATGCAATTGCTGCCCACATCAAATGGAAAGTCAGACTCAGCCAATTTATCGACGGGACAAGCACCGAGAAGCTCAGTAGCGCCGTAGTTTGTAAAGACAATATGTGCGATCTGGGCAAATGGATTTACGGTGATGGCGCAAAATACAAGAGCGCGGCCCATTATCAGGATCTGGTCAAGAAACACGCTAATTTCCACATCTGCGCTGCCGATGTCGTAAAAAAGGTGGAAGCCGGCGACAAAGTCGGGGCCAAAGCTCTACTCGGCGCCTCCTTCGCGACGGCTTCCAAGGAAACGGTTGCGGCGATCATGGAGCTAAAGAAGGACGCCGCCAAGGGCTGATCGCCGGGTTTTCCCTGCGGATAAAACGACAACGACAGGCCCACGGGCCTGTCGTTGCGTTAACCCGGCAAAGCCGGTGAGCTTACCTCACTGAGTTAGCATGAAGTCAGCCCTTCCACCCTTTGGCAGACAACATGCAGAAGGAACCTCACTACAGCTTATTTCTGCGTTTCCACCATCATCAAGGGTTCATCTGAGGCGGGAGCAGAAACAGCGCGTTTGCGACGCGGACGCGGCACAATTTCACTGATCAAAATTTCAGTCTGCCGAGATTGAGCCTTGTCGTTACTGGTCTCGACCATAACAAGCCCGCTTTGATCCAGAACTTTACCCAGTTCAACAGCAGTAGCGGGTAACTCAATACTAATTATTTCGACAGATGGTTCTACAACTGGCTCGGCAACTTCCTGCGGAGTCGGTGCGATTACGTCTTCTACCGGCAACGTTGTCACAGCGACTTCTTTTTCTGCTGGCGTCGTTTCTGTAACGACTTCTGTAATGACTAATGGTACTTCGAGTGCATCACCAGTCGGAGTGTGGATGATTGGGGCAACTGCAATATTTGTCGGTGGCTCAATAATCATTGGTGCTTTTATCACTTCCGCAACAACCGGCAGCACATCAAGCATCACGACTGGTTCAGCCGGGACTTGAATGTCCTTTACCGCACTATCAACAGCATCATTGGCGATACGGATTGGGCTGTTTTCAGCAGCGACAGGCTCAACGGAGGCTATTACCTGCACCTGCTCGGCTGCGTTTTCCGAAGCTGTACTGCTGATCACAGCCTCTATATTTTGCGTGTCTACCTGAACTTCGTTGCGTTCACTGCGCTCACGACGACCGCCACGACGCCCCCTTCTACGCGCGCCACTATTTTCTTCCTGCGTAGGTTCAGGGATGCGGCTGGTTTCAGATAAAGCCGCTGTCGGTATCTCTACTTTTGCTACGGGGGTTGCTGCTGTAGTGGCCTGCTCCTTACGTTCCGGGCGTGGTTCGCTCTTTTGACGACGCAGTTCGCGTGGCTCTTTTACTTCGCGGGGGTCACGTTGTTTCGCGCTGTCCTCGCGATTTTGAGGTGGGCGCGGCTCACGTCCTTCCCTTTGTTCACGGTTGCCACGGGAGTCGCGTCCATCACGTTCTTCGTCACGACGATTATTTCGGCCATTACGTCGTACATCGCGTTGTACTTCTCGTGGTGAGGTATTGCCGCTAATTGGCTTCTTTTCCGGTTCCGTAACAACTTGTGGCTTTGTTGCGCCACGGAACCAAGCAATAAGCTTCGAAAAAATACCATCTCCGCTCGGATGCACCGCAGGAATTTTGTTTTCAGGTAAGGATTTTGCTTTTTCCTCAACGATCGGCGCAGGTTGGTCTGGCGTAATGCCTTTAATGGCTGCCTCCTGGCGGGGTACTTTGATTTCTCCTGCAGAAGGAGATTGCTTATCATCTTCCTCAGCGGGTACATCGACCATTTTGTAGGATGGCTGCTGCAGTTCTTCCTGATTTATCTCATCATGACGCAGACGCACAATACTGTGCTGAGGAGTTTCGAGGTGAATATTGGGGATTAGTAGAATGCGGGTCTTGTGCCGCAATTCAATGGCCTGAATGTCAGCACGCTTCTCGTTGAGCAGGAAAGTAGCAACGTCGACCGGGACTTGTGTACGCACGGCGGCTGTATTGTCCTTCATCGCCTCTTCTTCGAGGATCCGCAGAATATGTAGCGCTGCGGATTCGGCGCTGCGAATGTGCCCCGTGCCGCTGCAGCGCGGACAGGGGATGTAGCTGGTTTCTGCCAGCGCTGGGCGCAACCGCTGGCGTGATAACTCCATCAATCCGAAGCGGCTTATCTTGCCTGTTTGAACGCGGGCACGATCAAAGCGTAAGGCATCGCGAAGGCGAGATTCAACCTCACGTTGATTACGCTGACTCTCCATGTCAATAAAATCAATAATAATCAAACCACCCAGGTCGCGCAGACGTAGTTGGCGAGCAACCTCTTCCGCCGCTTCGAGGTTAGTCTTGAATGCGGTTTCTTCAATGTCGGCCCCGCGTGTAGAGCGACCGGAGTTAACGTCGACCGATACCAGTGCTTCGGTATGGTCGATAACAATGGCACCTCCCGACGGCAGATTCACTTGTCGCGAATAAGCGGATTCGATTTGGTGTTCAATCTGAAAACGTGAAAATAGAGGTACATCATCACGGTAGCGTTTGATGCGATTGACGGTACCGGGCATTACATGCGCCATGAACTGCCGCGCTTGCTCAAACACATCGTCGGTATCAATCAGAATTTCACCAATATCCGGCTGGAAGTAATCGCGAATGGCCCGGATAACCAAGCTGCCTTCCTGATAAATCAGGAACGCGCCTTTTTGTTGATTAGCCGCACCGTCGATTGCTTTCCAAAGCTGAATCAGGTAGTTGAGATCCCACTGCAACTCTTCAGCATTACGACCGATTGCTGCGGTGCGCGCGATCAGACTCATGCCAGGAGCGACCTGTAATTGGTCCATCACGTCGCGCAGTTCTGCGCGTTCGTCACCTTCAACGCGACGAGAAACGCCTCCTCCGCGTGGGTTATTGGGCATCAGCACCAAATAACGACCTGCCAGGCTAACAAACGTGGTCAGGGCAGCGCCTTTGTTGCCTCTCTCGTCTTTATCAACCTGAACGATTAGCTCTTGTCCTTCGCGCAGAGCTTCTTTAATCGTGGCGCGACTCGCCTCGACACCGGCGTGGAAATAGGCTCGGGAAACCTCTTTGAATGGGAGGAAACCATGCCTTTCCGCGCCGTAATCGACAAAGGCTGCTTCCAGACTAGGCTCTATACGGGTAATTATCCCCTTATAAATATTGCTTTTCTTCTGTTCTTTAGCGGCCGATTCAATATCGAAGTCAATCAGTTTTTGACCATCGACAATAGCGACACGAAGTTCTTCGACCTGTGTCGCGTTAAAAAGCATACGTTTCATAAATGGGGCTCCCACGCGCATTCACGAGGGGAGCGCCTTGTGCAGGCAGCGACGGATTAGTTTTGGGTGGGATGCTTCATGGGCCTTCCGGTGCGTCAACTAATAGGAGTGTCTCGCTGATTCTAATGTTCTTCGTGCCGTAAAAAAATAAAGGCGCGGAAATCTGCTTGGGGCGATCCGAACGTGCTAGGCGCGCACAAATCAAGTAGTATCGCTACTTCTGGTGAGCGACCTTAACCAGGTGATTTGCGCTGGACGATCTTGCGCAGGTTGGCGCAAGCGAGACGGCTGATGCCTGCCGGGAAGTGCGTCGCAATTACTTTACAATCGGCGCCGCTCGACGGTCTTACGGGTCAGCGCCTCTTTCAATCCGAGACACGAATCAAGCCCAGTATATTAAAAATGGCCGAAGTTAGCAAAAGTTCTGTCACTCAGGCCACTATTACTGAGGACGAGCAAAATCAGCGCCTCGATAATTTTCTACTGAAAATTTGCAAGGGTGTGCCGAAAAGTCACGTCTATAGCATTGTGCGCAGCGGTCAGGTTAGAGTTAACAGCAAGCGCGCAGAGGTGTCGTACCGCTTACAGTTCGGTGACGTGCTGCGTATCCCGCCGATTCGCATCGCGCAGCGTGAGGAGGTCGTTGCGGGTGCCGAACTCACGGTAGAGTTGCCGATCCTTTACGAAGATGATGCCTTGCTGGTGGTGGATAAGCCTGCGGGGATCGCTGTGCACGGGGGGAGCGGTGTCAGTTTTGGCGTCATTGAAGCTCTGCGTCGGCAGAGGCCGCAAGCACGATTCCTTGAATTGGCTCACCGACTGGATCGCGAAACCTCGGGAATACTCCTCGTTGGAAAAAAGCGTTCTGCTTTAGTGGCAATGCATGACATGTTCCGGGAAGGTGGTTTGGGCGGCGGTCGAGGGGCGGACAAGCGCTATCTGGTGCTAGTCAAGGGGCGTTGGATGGACCCCGTGCGCAATGTCAAGCTACCGTTGCTCAAATATCTGCAGGAATCGGGCGAGCGCCGCGTCCGCGTGTCCGATGAGGGTAAAACATCGCATACCGTATTTCGTTTGTTGGCTCGCTGGCAGCATTTCAGTTTGCTCGAAGCCGAACTTAAAACTGGCCGCACGCACCAGATCCGAGTTCATCTGGCGCACTTGGGCTATCCGATTGCCGGAGACGAAAAATATGGGGACTTCGCGCTAAACAAGGCGCTGCCCAAGGAAGGGCTAAAGCGCATGTTTCTGCACGCCTGGAAGATACATTTTCCGCACCCGATCAGTGCTGAAACGCTGGCGCTGGAAGCCCCCTTGCCCGAGATTCTGTTACGTTTCATGCAAAAAATTTCACAAAGGGAACAGCAGGATTATGGCGAAAAAATTTGATCTGCTCGTTTTTGATTGGGACGGAACTTTACTGGACTCGGCGGGGGCTATTGTTGAGGCCATTAAGGCGGCTTGCCGCGATCTTAATCTGCCCGAGCCTAGCGACGATCGCGCGCGTCACGTTATCGGCCTGGGTCTAAGCGATGCATTAAAGCATGCGGTGCCTGACTTGCCGGAGCCGCACTATCCGCAGATGGTTGACCGTTACCGACATCACTATTTGTCGAGAGACCATGAGTTGCAACTATTTGACGGTGCCGTCGAGCTGATTGCCGAACTGGATAGCGCAGGCTTTCTTCTGGCCGTCGCTACCGGAAAAAGTCGGCTAGGACTTGATCGCGCCTTAAAAACAAGCGGTCTGGGGCGCTATTTTCAAGCGTCGCGCTGTGCCGATGAGTGTTTTTCCAAGCCGCATCCGCAAATGCTGGAAGAGTTGATACAGGAGTTCTCGGTTTCTCCTGCGCGTACTTTGATGATTGGCGATACGACGCACGATTTGCAGATGGCCAGGAATGCGGGGGTCGCCGGCCTGGCTGTCGACTATGGCGCACATCCCGCCGAAGCGCTCGATGCGCTGGAACCCTTGGCACGATTGCACGAAATCGCTGAACTGGCGGCATGGCTGCGGAAGCACGCGTAATTTGCATTAGCTTTTTTCAGGCCCGCGTTCCCAAAACGATGCCTTGGCGACGCAAATCCTCTAGCAGTGCGGCGCCGAATGTGGCCAGTCGCGCCGGATCGGGATGTTGCAATTCTTCGGCCATGCGCCGACAGGCGGCCTGCCCGCTCAGCGGCTCACTGGCCAGCAAGAGCAGCAGGCGAGCGGTAAGCGGGTTGATTT
>CAXNNH010000057.1:0-8399 GCA_964203325.1 Burkholderiales bacterium
CGGCCATCCTGGGAATTCAGCCACTATGATGTCCGAGTGCGACGGCCCTGAATAGCGCTCTGAACTGCTCGGCATCAAAACGCCCCGATGAATTCGGCTCTCATTCATGACGTTAACTTGTGCGATTGCCGTGGGAGGATGTCGTCGTCGACGAGCGTACCCCATTAGGAACGAAAGCCCTGCGCGACTATCTGGACTTCGCCAAGCGCGGCGTGCTGGTCACAACGGACGAGGGCGAGCGAGATCCGGGTAGCGATTTTGAAGTGTCCGTGGCCAATGTGGTCACAGCGCTCGGCTACGAGGTGAAACCCCAGTTGGGCGTAGCTGGTTTTTTCATCGACATGGCGGTGCGCAACCCAGATCGACCCGGTGAGTTTTTGGCGGCCATTGAGTGCGACGGGGCCACCTACCACAGTGGGTTTTCGGTGCGAGATTGTGACCGCATCCGTCAGGAAATACTCGAATCCCTTGGCTGGAAAGGACGCATCCACCGTATCTGGTCGACCGACTGGTTCTACAATCCGCGCGGGGAAACAGAACGGCTGAAAAATTTCCTGGACGAACGTCGGTGCCTGAGCTCGGCTGCGGATAGTACGGAAGACGATAGTGATGAGGATGCCGAAAAAGAGACGGAAGCAAGAATTGCCGGGGAAGTGGTCGGAAAGTTGGCCGAAGAACTGTCTGCCACAGCAAGTGGAAGCGAAGACATGTTCGTGGAGGTGGGTGATCGCGTCACGTACAGTCTCGTGGACGATCCCCGCGACAAGCACAGTGTCCTGATCGTAGACAGCCCCAGTAACGTGAAGATGGGCATCATTAACGAACAGACACCGCTGGCCCGAGCGCTGCTTGGTCTTTCGCCGGGAAACGTGACGACGCTGGAAGTGTCCGGCCAAAAGAACAGGCCACTACGCATTCTCAAAGTCCAGCGCCAGGAATCGCTACTGGATTAAACCCTTCCGAAAAAAAGCGCGGCAAGGTTCAGCGTGGCAATATTTTTTACGACTGGCTGGAGACCCGCATGGATAAACGATCTCCAGGGTGGGGGGCTGGAGAGTGGCGTCTTTATTGGCTCTCCGGGCAGCCCCTTTGTAGATCAAGCATTGGCGCGGCTTGCAGAGGAGGTGGCGGCTTCCATTCGTGGCCCGACAGGCTCGCCACGAATGGAAGGGTTCGACACTTTCTTTAGCTAGCGGCTTGCTTGGCGGCCGTTTCGCGTAGCATGGCCTGGGCGGCGGCCAGTCGTGCAATCGGCACACGCGGGCCGGAACAGGAAACATAGTTCAGCCCGATCTGATGGCAAAAATCAATCGAACCGGGATGTCCGCCGTGTTCGCCGCAAATGCCGATTTTCAGATCCGGCTGCGTGGCACGACCGCGCTCGACGGCAATCTTCATGACTTCGCCGACGCCCTTGATGTCGAGCACCTCGAAGGGGTTATCTTCCAGGATGCCGGTCTCGGTGTAGGCGGGCAGGAACTTGTTTTCCGCATCTTCGCGTGAGAAGGAGAAAGTGGCCTGCGTCAGATCGTTGGTGCCAAACGAGAAAAATTCGGCGATCTCGGCCATGCGTCCGGCCCGCATACAGGCGCGAACAACTTCCAGCATCGAACCAAACTTGTATTGCACATCGATGCCGTGCGTCAGCTCGACGATTTTGTGGATGCGCTGCACATAGCTGTGGATGCGCTTTAATTCCTCGACCGTGGCCACCTGCGGCACCATGATTTCCGGGTTGACTTCCACACCTTCCTTGCCACAGAGCGCGGCGGCTTCGAGGACGGCACGAATCTGCATCGAGTAGATCTCGGGATAGGTGATGCCCAAGCGCACACCGCGATGACCGAGCATCGGATTAACCTCGGCCATGGCCCGCACTTTGCGCAGGGTCTTTTCCTTCTTGGCGATCATGTCTTCCTCAAGGTGACTTTCCTTGAAGGTATCCAGACTATCGGTTAGTTTACCCAGCCCATCGGCGTATTTTTGGTGCAGCGCTGGGTTGAGTAACTTCAGCGTTTCCGGTAGCTCTTCCAAGCCCTTGATGGTGTCGCGCAAATGGCGCAAGTGGGTAATTTCCAGTTCAAGCTGACCGGCCGTGGGCAAAAACTCATGCATTGGCGGATCGAGCAGGCGCACGGTGACTGGCAGACCTTTCATGGCCTTGAAAATACCCTTGAAGTCGTTGCGCTGGATCGGCAGCAGG
Organism: Burkholderiales bacterium; assembly: GCA_964203325.1. Taxonomy (GTDB): domain Bacteria; phylum Pseudomonadota; class Gammaproteobacteria; order Burkholderiales; family Rhodocyclaceae; genus JACQYA01. Next base: position 2,204 of record CAXNNH010000057.1, read on the forward strand.
CGATCCAGCGCCGCCTGACGTTCTTCCAGCGTTTCGGCCAGTATCATGTCTTGCACAATCGGCAGGCGATCGGTGCTGTTGAACATGCGCTCGGTACGACACAGGCCGATACCCTTGGCACCGAATTCGCGTGCACGCACGGCGTCGTTAGGGGTGTCGGCATTGGCGCGCACTTCCAGACGCGAAGCCTGATCGGCCCAGACAAGCAGGGTGTTGAGTTCTTCCGAAAACTCCGGTTCGACGGTCGGTACCTCGCCGGCGTAAACATGGCCGGTGCCGCCGTCGATGGTTACCACGTCGCCCTCATGCAGCGTCATGCTGCCGATTTGCGCCTTACGCGCTACATCGTCGATATGGATGGCATCGCAGCCGGAAACGCAAGGTTTGCCCATGCCGCGCGCTACCACAGCGGCGTGTGAGGTTTTGCCGCCGCGACTGGTGAGAATACCTTGTGCCTGGAAGAAGCCGTGGATATCCTCCGGCTTGGTTTCTTCACGCACCAGAATGATCTTTTCGCCGGCCCGACCACGGGTTTCGGCCGTATCGGCGTCAAAAACGATATGGCCGGAGGCGGCACCTGGCGAAGCCGCCAAACCCTGAGCCAGCGAATTTCCTTTGAATCCAGGCGATAACTGCGGCACGAGCAACTGCTCAAGCACCGCCGGTTCGATACGCATCAACGCTTTTTCACGCGTGATCAACCCTTCGCCACACATTTCGATAGAGCTGCGCACCATCGCTCGTGCATTCATTTTGCCGTTACGCGTCTGCAGACAGTAAAGCACGCCTTTTTCGATGGTGAATTCGAAATCCTGAACCTCCCCGTAGTGTTTTTCGAGCCGGTTGTGCAAAATCATCAACTGCCCGTAAATGTCAGGCATTTCCTTGGCCATCTCGGCAATCGGCTTCGGTGTGCGGATGCCGGCCACCACGTCTTCGCCCTGGGCGTTGGTCAGGTATTCGCCGTAGATCTGGTTTTCGCCGGTGCCCGGATTGCGCGTAAACCCAACCCCGGTACCCGAATCGTTGCCCATGTTGCCGAAGACCATGGTGCACACGCTAACCGCCGTGCCGTTGGCCATTTGCGGTGTGATTCTGAACTGGCGGCGATAATCGACCGCTCGTTTGCCGTTCCACGAACGGAACACGGCTTTAATGGCGATATCGAGCTGCTCATAGGGATCCTGCGGGAAGGGTTTGCCGGTATGGCGCTGGATGATGACGAGAAATTCGTCAGCCAGCTCCTTCAGGTGCTCGGCGCGCAGATCGACATCCACTTTGGCTCCGTAGCGGGCCTTGATTTCGTTCATTTTTTCGTCGAAATACTCGTCGCCGATCCCTAGTGCAATCTTGCCGAACAACTGGATAAACCGACGGTAGGCGTCGTAGGCAAAACGCGAATCGCCGGTTTGTTTGAGCAACCCTTGCAAGGAGGCTTCATTGAGGCCGAGATTCAGAATGGTGTCCATCATGCCCGGCATCGACATCGACGAACCCGAACGCACCGAAATGAGCAAGGGATTATCGGACGACCCAAAACCTTTACCTGTTTTTTCTTCCAGCGCCAACATTTGGGTTTTAACCTCTTCCCAGACGCCTTCCGGTAACTGGTTTTTCTCCAGAAAAATCAAACAAGCTTCGGTGCTAACGGTAAAACCTGGCGGAACGTTCAAACCGATCTGCGTCATTTCGCACAAATTAGCTCCTTTCCCCCCCAGCAGAATCTTGTTTTTTCCATCGCCGTGTTCAAAAGCAAAAACGAATTGACGTTGCGCCATGATTTTCCCCCAAAGAAGATAACGATTAACCAACGGATGTTACGCAGCCCTGCCGGAACCCGAATGCACCAGAAGCCAAACAACGGACCTCCCGCCCCATCATTCCCGCCTGCGCGAACATGACGAGTTTTTTGTGGCCAGTGCGTAACATCAATAACTAATACTTCATCGGCAACAATAGCAAATTAAAGCTTCCCTGGTAATAGGGATAAATGCAAAAAAGCGACCCAAATTTAGAATAGAATGTTGCGAAACCCCTTATATTCGTCTCGGCTATTCGCACAAATCAGACAAACTCCGTAACGAAAAATTGACCGCTGGTACAGAAAATGACTATTACTTCCTCAGCCGCCTGGCGAGCTCTCGCGGCACACCACCAAGCTATCTCGCCCATGCACCTTCGCGAGCTGTTCGCCGGCGACCCGAATCGCGTCGCGGCTTGTTCGCTGGCTTTCAATGGGATTTTTTTTGATTTTTCGAAACAGCGGATCGACTCCAACACCCTTGGCCGCCTGATCGAACTCGTCAAAGAGGCCCGCCTCTCCGAGTCGATAGCCCGCATGTTCAGCGGAGAACACATCAACGTCAGCGAAGACCGCGCCGTACTGCATTGCGCCTTGCGACACGGCAGCGCGGTTGCCAGCACTCCGGGTGCTGTTTCTGGCAACAGCCCGGATAATTTCCCGAGTCGCGATTTCGATGTAATGCCGGAAGTGCTGGCAACACGACGCCGAATGGCCGCTTTTGCCGACCGCCTGCGCGACGGACAAGCCTTGGGCTACACCGGAATGGCCATTCGCCATGTGGTCAACATCGGCATCGGTGGCTCCGATCTTGGCCCAAAGATGTTGAGCCGCGCACTTTCCGCCATCGCCCATCCGGCTCTCGACGTGCACTATGTATCGAACCTCGACGGCGCGCAGCTTGCTCCGCTACTGCAGACGCTGGATCCTCGGACGACGATGTTCATTGTGGTCAGCAAGACTTTCACCACGCAGGAAACCATGCTTAATGCCCGTACGGCGCGCGACTGGCTGCTCGCCAATCTGGGCGACGCCGCTGTGGTAGATAAGCATTTTGCTGCCGTGACGGCTAAACCCGAACGCGCGGCCCAGTTTGGTATCGATCCGACCACCGTCTTTCCGATCTGGGATTGGGTCGGTGGCCGCTTCTCATTGTGGTCGGCGGTTGGATTGCCGCTGATGATCGCTATCGGACCCCATGCGTTTGACGAACTGCTGGCCGGTGCCGAGCGTATGGACGAGCACTTTCGCCATACGCCTTTCGAGCGCAATCTGCCAGTCATCATGGCCCTGATCGCCATCTGGAACACTAATTTTCTCGGTGCCAGCACCAACGCAGTGCTGCCCTACAACGAGTCGCTCAAACACTTGCCGGCTTTCCTGCAACAGCTCGAAATGGAGAGTAATGGCAAATCGGTGGGAATTGACGGCGAGCCGCTCGACTACGCATCGAACCCGATTATCTGGGGAGAATTGGGTAATAACGGACAACACGCCTTCTTCCAGCTTCTGCACCAGGGCGGCAGACTGATCCCGTGCGACTTTATCGCGGCCGTACGTTCCGACTATCCCTTGCCTGCTCATCAGGAAGCCTTGCTCGCCAATTGTTTTGCTCAGAGCGCAGCCTTGGCTTTTGGCAAAACGGCAGAAGAGGTGCGGGCCGAATTAAGCAGTGACGGCACAACCCCACCACACGTCATCGATATGCTCGTACCGCAAAAAGTATTTTCGGGAAACCAGCCTTCGTCCACCCTGCTGCTCTCCCAACTCGACCCACAGATGCTTGGTTCGCTGATTGCTTTGTACGAACATAAAGTTTTTGTGCAGGGCGTCGTCTGGGGCATCAATTCTTTCGACCAGTGGGGGGTCGAACTGGGTAAGGCCGTGGCTAATCGCATCCTGCCGGCGATCGACAATCCGGCTTTGGCCGAGGCCTTCGACGCCTCTACACAGGGATTGCTCGCCTTCACCCGCCAACATCTCCGTTAGTTGTTAGTTCCATTCTATAAATCAACCGCACATCTGACGCAACGTGTGACACTGTATTTGACAGCACACCCCAACGAATTTGCCAACGAGTCTGCATACACTTCCGACGAGGCCAGCCATGAACCCGATCAGCGTTGCCACACGCCCCTTTTTCGACCAGAAGCCCGGAACCTCCGGTCTGCGCAAAAAAGTGACTGTATTTCGTCAACCTGGATACCTCGAAAACTTTGTTCAATGCATCTTCGACACAGCATTCGATAGCGTGTCTAATGGCGCTGTGGGCAACACGCCGGTCGAGCAGGATAAAACATTGGTGCTCGGCGGGGACGGACGCTACTTCAACGACGTAGCGATTCAGACCATTCTGCGCATGGCGGCCGCCGCCGGCTTTGGGCGCGTTCTGGTCGGCCGCGACGGCATTCTGTCCACACCGGCGGCCAGCGCGGTGATCCGGAAACGACGGGCTTTCGGCGGCATTATCCTGTCGGCTAGCCACAATCCGGGGGGGGCGGACGGTGATTTCGGTATCAAGTACAACTTGGGCAACGGCGGCCCCGCTACCGAAAGCTTTACCGATGCTGTGTTCCAGCGCACCCAGAGCATCAGCACTTACCTTACGGTGGAATCGAACGACGTCGACCTGAGCCAAATCGGCGAAACCCGAATCGGCAACATGCTCGTCAGCGTCATCGATCCGGTTGCCGACTATGCAGAACTCCTCGAATCGCTGTTCGATTTCGAGCGCATTGCACAATTGCTTGCCCGTCCGGATTTTCGCATGCGCTTCGATGCCATGCATGCCGTAAACGGCCCTTACGCCCATTCCATTCTGGAAGGCCGCCTTGGCGCACCGGCGGGCACCGTCGTTAATGGCACACCTCTACCGGATTTTGGCGGCGGCCATCCCGACCCGAATCCGGTCTATGCAGCCGAACTCGTTGCGGCACTAGCCGACCCCGATTCTGGCTTGTCGTTCGGTGCCGCTTCCGACGGCGACGGTGATCGCAACATGATCGTCGGACGCGGTTTTGTGGTTAGCCCAAGCGACAGCCTGGCCGTACTCGCGGCCAACTACGCGCTGATTCCGGCTTACGCTGCAGGTCTGGCCGGCGTTGCCCGCTCAATGCCAACCAGTTGTGCGGTCGACCGGGTAGCTGCCCAACTCGGCATTCCGTGTTACGAAACGCCTACCGGCTGGAAATATTTTGGCAACTTGCTGGACGCCGGCAAAGCCACGCTCTGCGGAGAAGAAAGTGCTGGCACAGGCTCCAACCATGTACGCGAGAAGGACGGCCTATGGGCGGTGCTTTACTGGCTCAATATCCTCGCCGTGCGTAACCAGCCCGTCGACCGTATCGTTCGCGAACACTGGCAAAACTTTGGCCGGAATATCTATTCGCGGCACGACTATGAGGGCATTGAAACGGCCTCGGCAGAGCGCCTGATGAGCGAACTTCGTGCCCGCCTACCCCAGTTGGCGTCATCGCTGTGCTGCGGGCTACACATCGCCGCTGCCGACGATTTCAGCTATGTCGACCCGGTCGATGGCTCACGCTCCGAGCGCCAGGGTATCCGCATCCTGCTCGACGATGGATCGCGTGTCGTTTTTCGGCTTTCGGGCACGGGCACCGAAGGCGCCACACTACGCGTATATCTCGAACGTTTTGAAGCCGATACGACGCGTCACGAAATACCGACGCAAACTGCGCTGGCTCCACTGGTCGCTCTGGCCAGCGAAGTGGCGCACATTGCAGAAATCACCGGTAGAACAAGCCCGGATGTCATCAGCTAAACGCAACTAAAAACGATAGTTCAGCAAATTCGGAAGTGGTTGCAAATAACGGATCAAGAGGACCATAAAATGATCGAGAAAAGAACCTACCAACTGCCCGGCAAAGCCATCGCCCTCATACTCGCCGGTGGCCGTGGCAGCCGGCTCTACGAACTCACCGACCGTCGCGCCAAACCCGCCGTGTATTTTGGCGGTAAATTTCGCATTGTCGATTTCGCCTTATCGAATTGTGTCAACTCCGGCATCCGACGCATCGGCATCGTCACCCAGTACAAATCGCACAGCCTGCTGCGCCACCTGCAGCGTGGTTGGAGCTTTCTGCGCGGTGAAGTTAACGAATTCGTCGACCTGCTGCCTGCACAGCAGCGCGTTGACGAAGAATCCTGGTATCGCGGGACGGCCGACGCGGTTTACCAAAACATCGACATTCTGGAAAACTATCTACCGACCCCGGAATACGTGGTGATTCTGGCCGGTGATCACATTTACAAGATGAATTACGCTTCGCTGCTTGCCGATCATGTGCAGAGTGGTGCCGAGTGCACTGTCGCCTGCATCGAAGTGCCGCGCAAGGAAGCCAGCGGCTTCGGCGTCATGGCAGTCGATGCCAATCG
>CAXNNH010000058.1:0-8337 GCA_964203325.1 Burkholderiales bacterium
CCGATCACCGACGAACTCTGGTTCGACGACGATGCCAGCAACCGGGTACGCGAATTCCTGAAGGCCGTATGGGGTGCAGAAACCCTTGATGAAAATATGGACTGGCTGGCCGCAAGCCTGGGCAAGAAGGGAACCGAAACGCCGGAGGAAACCATCCGCCGTTACCTCTCCACCAGCTTCTACAAGGATCACCTACAGACCTACAAGAAGCGCCCGATCTACTGGCATTTCTCCAGTGGCAAACAGGGTGCGTTCCAGGCGCTGGTCTATCTGCATCGTTACCACGAAGGCACGCTCTCCCGCCTGCGTGCCGAATACGTCGTGCCGCTCACCGGCAAGATGCTGTCGCGCATCGAAATGCTGGAGAAAGACCGCGATGCAAGCAGTTCAACCGCCGCCCGCACCAAGATCACCAAGCAGATCGAGTCGCTGAGGAAAAAGCACGTCGAACTGCTCGCCTACGACGAAAAACTCCGCCACTACGCCGATAGGCGCATCCAGCTTGATCTGGACGATGGCGTGAAAGTGAATTACGGTAAATTCGGCGATTTATTGGCTGAAGTGAAGGCAGTGACGGGTGGGGGCGGCGATGACTAAGATGACGATCTATTGGAGACTGCACTATGCTTGATTCACTCGCCATTAAAAATTTCAGGGCATTGGCTGACTTTTCGGTTGCCCGGCTGGGGCGGGTTAACTTGATTGTTGGGAAAAACAATTTAGGCAAAAGCTCGGTGTTGGAAGCTTTGCGTATTTACGCGGGCAATGGTCAGCGCGAGCTATTGGATTCAATTTCGGCAGACCACGATGAGCGGTATCGAGTAAGGGAATCGGAAAGCCCCGAGCCTGATGCGCCAATGCCGCTTCAAGATTTTTTTACGGGTCGAAATTTTCCAACGGACGATGGCACGGACATTCAAATTGGTAGCGCACTCAAGCCAGAGGAGGTTTTGCATGTGCAACATATTTTTCTGGCTGAAGAGCGGGAGCCTGTCATTGATGAGTTAGGGGAAACGACTATTCGGGTGCGTCGCCGAATCGTGCCCAAAAATCAATTGCAAAATGAAACTGGAGAGTTGCACCAAGCCCTTCAAATCACCAAGGGAGAAAGACGTTATCCCCCTTTCTTTTTGGATTGGAGCTATCCAAGGCCAAGATCACCCCTGCTTGAGTCAACGAATTCCATTCCCTGCAGCGTGATTCCCACGCAGTTCATTTCGTCGGATGAGTTGGCCGATGAATGGGACAAGATCGCACTGACCGAGCAGGCGGAAGTGGTCAAGCAAGCAATGCGCATCATTGCACCTGAGTTCGAGAATCTGAATTTCGTTCGCAACGATGAAAGCCGCACGGCTGCCAGAACCAGTTTTCAGCGTAGCGCAAAGGTGAAACTTTCGGATATGCCTCGGCCAGTTCCACTCAATAGCCTGGGGGATGGCATATTGCGTGTGCTGCAACTGGCGCTCAAGCTGTTTCCGGCCAAAGGCGGTTTTTTGTTGATTGATGAATTTGAAAACGGCTTGCATTACAGCGTCCAGGAAAAAATTTGGACGTTGTTGTTTGAAATGGCAGAAAGGCTCGATATTCAGGTTTTTGCAACCACGCATAGTTGGGACTGCATCGAGAGTTTTACCAAGGTCGCCGTTGCTCGGCAGGATATTGATGGCGTGTTGTTTCGTATGGGGCGCAGTGTGCGCACCAGTGACAATGGGCGGATTATTTCGACTGTGTTTGATGAAGCCGCATTGGCAAAAATCACTCAAGCCGATGTGGAGGTCAGATGAGCCACAAGAATATTTTGCTGGTGGAGGGTGAGGCAGACCGAGGATTCTTCGAGGCGCTCTGCCGTTTGTTAAGTATTTCTGCGGATGTTCGCGTAGCAACGCCAAAAGATACGGGCGGTTCGTTCAATAGCAAAGCAGGGGTGCTAGACCATTTGACGTCAGTGTTGTTGCCGCAATTGCAGGACGGTCAGTTGGCGCGTATTGGTGTGGTAGTGGACGCAGACAACGCGGAGCATGGCGGTGGTTTTGCTGCGACCTTGCAGCGTTTTACGGAGGTCTTGGCAGAAGGCGGCTATCAGCCCAATCCAGTGCTGGCAGCGGGTTTGGTGTTTACGCATCAAGATGGTTTGGCTGATCTAGGGCTTTGGGTCATGCCCAATAATGCCGACCAGGGCATGTTGGAGGACTGGATCAAGCAATGTTTACACCCCGATGAGACCCGTTTGTTCCACCACGGTGAAAAATCGATTGATGCCATTCCCGATACGCCAAAATTTCAGCCTTGGCACAGAACCAAGGCCGAGGTAGCAACCTGGCTGGCCTGGCAAAGAAAGCCTGGACACGGGCTTTACAATGCCGCGCAGGCCGATCTTTTAAGTACGGAAGCGCCACTTTTCAAGGCGCTTCAGACTTGGCTTGCGCATGTGTTTGCGGTTTAATTTATGCCACTGACGCACCAAAAAGCGCAGACGCCATTCGGTCAACGGGCTGTTGACCGAATGGCTTTTGGGGCATGTCAAACGCCAGGCGATTACTGCCAAGCTTCTTTCCATTTCTACTGCGATCCTGCAATTTGGCAACAGGCTGTTGCCAAATTACGCGATATGAATAAACCGATGGGCGTGAGCGAATACACCCTGGTGGAAGCCTTGCCCGACAACCTGAAGGGCGCATTGCCCACAGTGGAAGAAATCGAGAGCTAGCGTGAGCCAACAACGAATCACCGAGGCACTCAGCAGCCTCTTTGCCAGCAACCCCATCGTCTTCTGGCATGACGCCGATGGCGAGTTTTCTTTTTCCGTTGAGGCGCTCAATCCCGCCGGGATTGACCTTCTGGATCTGGACAGGACGCCCTGGCTTCAGGTCAAGATCAAACTCGAACGCGCCGACCGTGGCCGCAAGTTTCTGCTTTACAGCGCTAAACCTGAGCCTGATCCGGCTAGCGACTGGCTGCTGGACGTGCGCTTGCGCAGCAAGGCATTTCGCGCCGACAGCGCTTCGATCTTGCTGGAAGATTTGGGCCTCATCTCGCAGCAGTTGCGGCTGCACCTCAAGGCCCGTTCAAAATTCCTGAGCGCCAAGGGCCGGGTTGATCGCCTGAAAAAATGGGTAACCCCCACCGATGACGCGAATGATCTTGATCGCAAGATGATTGCCGTTCTGGTGAAAGCCGATCAGCCGGAATTGCCGGCGATTCTGTTGCGCCTTTTCACGGCGCTGTTGCCGGACGGTGTGCTTGGCCTTGATGCCGTTTCCAAGCTTTGGACAGATGTCGTTGCCAACGACCTGGAGGATGCCTTCTGGTGGCTGGTGGCTCAAGAGATGGGCTATCAGGACGTTGCGCCAACGCTGCGGGATCTTTTGTTCCGGATTTTGGTCAGTGATTTTGCACGCACGGTCACGGGATCATGCCCGGCACAGTTGTCACATTTTGTATTGGGCAACAAGACGCTGGCGGCCAATGCCTCGGTGTTTGCCTCGGGCTGGCGGTCGCACATGCAGCATTTTGGGAGTTACGACGCTTTGTCCGCTGCGGTCGGGCGCGAACTTGGCTTGGTCAATCTGATCGCCAGTCTTTCCGCTGAGGACTTGGCCGAGACGATGACCTTCGAGGAGGTTGAGCGCCGGATCATTCAGGATCTCAAGGGGCGAATTATCTCGGGGGGCGGCGCTGTTATGGACAGCATGCCCTTGCTGATCGCCCGCCGGCGGGACGGCCATTGGGCGAACAAGTTACTGGCGCATTCAAGCCCCACCACGCAAGCCTTGGCCGCTTGCTACGATGCCCTGGAAGCCGCCGCCACTTTCTTCGAGTTGAAGGCTAAATTCGATTCCGGCTTCAGTTTTGCCAACGCCGAGGCGGGCCTTGAGGCGTATCAAAGCGAACTTTTCCGCTTCGACCAGTTGTATCGGCAGTTCAACCACGCCGCCGATGCGGTGGAGCCCATGGGTTGGGCCTTGCTGCATGAGCTTCGCGAGCGCATCGAGAACGGCTATTCGGGCTGGTTTGTCCCGCAACTGGGATCCGCCTGGAGCAAGGTGCTGGAGGGCGACGGGAAAAATGGGGACGGGCTGCTTTCCCAATGGAAGGTCGGCGGCTGGACAAACCAGCAGGATTTCTACAACCGGCACGTCAAGGTGCCTCTGGAGGCGGGCATCAAGCGCGTCTTCGTTATCATCTCGGACGCCTTCCGTTTTGAAGCGGCCGAAGAACTTGTCCGCGACATCAACGGCAAGAGCCGTTTCAAGGCCGCGCTGACGCCGATGCTGGGTGTTTTGCCGAGCTACACCGCGTTGGGAATGGCGGCGCTACTGCCACACGAAACCCTCGCCTACAAGTCGAATGCCAACCTGGATTTGGCGACCGATGGTTCGCTGGTTTCGACCGTTGAGCAACGCAGTGACCAGCTAGGCAAGCATCAGGGGGTAGCCATCAAAACCGATGACCTGCTGGCGCTGGGCAAGGACAAGGGCCGGGAGTTTGTTCGCGACCGGCGGGTGATCTACGTTTATCACGACAAGATCGATCTCCTTGGCGACAAACAAGGCTCGGAGCAAGAAACCTTTGATGCGGTCGCGCAGACGCTGATCGAACTGAACCAGCTCGCCACCTTCATTATCAACAGCCTCAACGGCTCGCTGGTGTTGATTACGGCGGATCATGGCTTTCTTTACCAGGATTCGCCGCTCGACGAAGCCGACAAATCGACGCTCGGCGACAAGCCCGAAGGTACGCTGAAAGCCAAGAAGCGCTACCTTCTCGGGCAGGGCATCGGTTCCTCTCCCAAGGCTTGGTGCGGTAATACCCGCGTGACCGCAGGAACGACGCCGGGTAATGGCAGCCTGGATTTCTGGCTGCCCCGTGGCGCCGCACGCTTCCATTTCGCCGGCGGTGCGCGTTTCGTCCATGGTAGCGCCATGCCGCAGGAAATCGTGATTCCGGTGATTACCCTGCGTGAGAGTGAAAGCGAGTCGGCCAAAACCCGCTCCGTTGATTTCAGCCTGCTCGGTTCCTCGAACAAGGTCGTCACTAACAAACAGCGCTTCGAGTTTATCCAGACCGAGCCGGTGTCCGAGCGCGTTCTGCCGCGTACCGTGCTGGTTTCCCTGCGCGACGGTGAAGCACTGATCAGCGATGAACTCTCGGTGACCTTCGACAGCACATCGGGCCTGCTCGACGAGCGCAAACGTTCGCTGATGCTCACCATCAAATCGGGAAGCTACAACAAGACGAAAGACCATTTTCTGATTGCCCGCGATGCCCAAACTAAGGTGGAAGTGGTCCGTATTCCGCTCAAGGTGGATCTGGCCTTCGCCAACGATTTCTAAGAGCGAATCATGAACGAAGAAATTTCTACCAAGGACAGCAGTCTCGACGTGCTGCTTACTCAGCACTTCGCCGGCAAGGTGGTGCGCAAGGATCTGACCAAGTTGCTCAAGGAAGGGGCGAATGTTCCGGTTTATGTCCTGGAGTACCTGCTCGGGATGTACTGTGCCTCCGATGACGAAGCCACGATCCAGTCCGGCATGTCCAGCGTCAAGCGCATCCTCGCCGAGAACTATGTTCGCCCCGACGAGGCAGAGAAGATCAAGTCGAAGATCCGTGAAAGCGGCAGCTACAAGGTCATCGACAAGGTGACCGTCAAGCTGAACGAGAAACGCGATGTTTATGAGGCGATGCTCTCCAACTTGGGTGTGAAGAATGCCGAAATCTCGGATACCTTCGTCCGCCAGTTTGAAAAATTGCTGGTCGGTGGCATCTGGTGCATTGTGACGCTGCACTACCGCTTTGAAGAAAATCAGAAGGGATCGCCCTTCCTGGTGACCGATCTCAAGCCGATCCAGATGCCCAATATGGACATGCCCGGTTTGTTCGAGGGGCGTCAGGCTTTTACCGATGAACAGTGGGTCGATGCCCTGATCCGCTCGACGGGCATGGAGCCGTCGTGCTTCAAGGAGCGGGTGAAGTGGCACTTGCTGGCGCGCATGATTCCGCTGGTCGAAAATAACTACAATTTCTGTGAGCTGGGGCCACGCGGCACCGGTAAAAGCCATATCTACAAGGAGATCAGTCCGAACAGCATTCTGGTTTCCGGCGGCCAAACCACGGTCGCCAACCTGTTCTACAACATGGCGGCACGCAAGGTCGGCTTGGTCGGCCTGTGGGATACCGTGGCGTTTGATGAAGTGGCCGGCATCAACTTCAAAGATCACGACGGGGTGCAGATTATGAAGGACTACATGGCGTCCGGCTCGTTCAGCCGGGGTCGTGAGTCGATCAACGCCAATGCGTCTATGGTCTTTATCGGTAACATCAACCAGAGCGTTGAATCCCTGGTAAAAACCTCGCACCTGCTGGCGCCATTCCCGGAGGCGATGATCGACTCGGCCTTCTTTGATCGCTTCCACGCTTATGTGCCTGGCTGGGAAATCCCGAAGATGCGCCCGGAGTTTTTCACCAACCAGTACGGCTTGATCGTCGATTACCTGGCTGAGTATCTGCGCGAGATGCGCAAGTACAACTTCGCCGACGCCATCGACAAGTGGTTCAAGCTCGGCAACAACCTCAATCAGCGGGACACGATTGCCGTCCGGCGCACCGTTTCTGGTCTTCTGAAGCTGATCTGTCCTGCCGGCGATTACGAGAAGGAGATCGTACGCAAGTGCCTTGAGTACGCGTTGGAAACCCGTCGTCGCGTGAAGGAGCAGCTCAAGAAGATTGGCGGGATGGAGTTCTACGACGTCCACTTTTCCTACATTGATCTGGAAGATGCGCAAGAACGATTCATCTCGGTGCCGGAACAATCCGGCGGTGCATTAATCCCCGAAGGACGCCTGCAGCCGGGGACGCTGCATACGATCAGCATGGGAACGGCAGAAATGCCGGGAACGTTTCGCATCGAGATCCAGAATATTGCCGGTGGCGGGAAAATTTCTGCCTCTGGCGCAGCGCCAAAGGAGCCGGTTCGAATCGCCTTCGATTACTTCAAGGCCAATGCTTCACGGGTCAGTGCGTCGATCAAACCAGGCGAACACGATTTTCACCTGCACTTGGTCGAGCTGCAAAACGCGGGCGCCCCGCAGTTTCTGACCCTCGCCAGTTTCATTGCGCTCTGCTCGACGGCCTTGGGGCGCACCATCCAGTCACAGATGGTCGTGATGGGCGACATGAGCCTCGGTGGTACCGTCGTGCAAGTACGCAATCTGGCGGAGACGCTGCAGGTGGCTTTCGATGCCGGCGCCAAGAAGATACTGTTGCCGATGTCGAGCGTAGTGGATATTCCGACGGTACCGGGCGAGTTGTTTGCGAAGTTCCAGACGAGTTTCTATTCAGACCCGGTCGATGCTGTATTCAAAGCCATCGGGGTCGAATAGTTTTTGTATTGTGGCATCGCAGAAAACGGAAAATATCGTACGTTAGTCTTTTGGGATGGCCTGCCTTTATAGGCTTCCAAGCCGGAACACCCGCAAATTCCGTCGGAAAACATTAAGGGCTACATTTCCGGTTGCCAAAGCCATCCGACACTATTTTTCGCATAAATTTTGCCCAGATTTTGCCGCTATTCTCGGCTAGGTGCCACTCGTGTCGGAAAACAACTGTTTGGCGTCAACCCGCGCCAGTGCTGGCTTTGAGCACTTGCCGGAAAAATTGGCGGTTCCGGCGTACCCCCCCGATCTGGATGCGATTGTCGCGGGGCTGGAATTGGGTTGACGGAATTTTCTGGGGTTTGGGATTACACCCACTTAAACTAAATGCATTACTGTCTTGGCTCATCGATCCTCTTTAGCCATTTGATTTACAGGCTATTAGCAATTCAAAGAAGGGTGCTGGCTTGCGCATGGCGAAATAAAGTAATGTTTTCTGGTTAGGTCTTACTGGCAAGCGACAGAAATCGTCCTCTACCGTCACTACAGGGAGCGCCATTCGCGTCGCGAGCAAGGTATATTGCGTTGTCGGTTACATGTGAAGGTAAGGGGAGAATATGGGTAAGGCAGATATTGGCATCGTCGGTTTGGGCGTGATGGGCTCCAACCTGGCGTTGAATTTGAGCGACAAGGGGTTTCGCTTGTGCGTATACAACCGCACGAGGGATGTCTCGCAGCAGTTCATTTCTGCGCACGGGGAGGGCCGGATGATTGACGTTGCCGACAGCCTGGCGCAAATGCTTGAGCAGTTGGCTAGTCCTCGCGTCATCCTGTTAATGGTGACGGCGGGGCGGGCAGTGGACGCGCTCGTCGAGCAATTGTTGCCGTTGCTGGCGCCAGGCGACATCCTGATCGATGGTGGCAATTCCAATTATCTGGACACGGGTCGTCGGTGCCAGGAGCTGGC
>CAXNNH010000059.1:0-8269 GCA_964203325.1 Burkholderiales bacterium
TCTTCGTTCCCTGTGTGCACTCGATTGGCGCGCCGAAAGAAGAAGGGCAAAAAGATTCGAGCTGGCCGTGCAACCCGACGACCAAGTACATCGTGCACTTTCCCGAAACACGCGAAATCTGGTCATATGGTTCCGGCTACGGCGGCAACGCACTGCTCGGCAAGAAGTGTCTGGCGCTGCGCATTGCTTCGAATATGGCGCGCGACGACGGCTGGCTGGCCGAGCACATGCTGATCCTCGGCGTCGAATCGCCGGAAGGCCACAAACACTATGTCGCGGGCGCTTTCCCCTCGGCGTGTGGCAAGACCAACTTCGCCATGCTGGTGCCGCCACAGAGCATGAGCGGCTGGAAGATCACCACCATCGGTGACGACATCGCCTGGATCAAGCCGCGCAAGGAGGCCGACGGCAGCACGCGTTTCTACGCCATTAACCCGGAAGCCGGCTTCTTCGGCGTCGCGCCGGGCACCAACGACAAGACCAACTTCAACGCCATGGCCTCGCTCGCCGAGAACACCATCTTCACCAACGTTGCGCTGACCGACGATGGCGACGTGTGGTGGGAAGGCATGGGCCCGGCGCCGGCGCACGCCATCGACTGGCAGGGCAACGACTGGACGCCGGAAATCGCCAAGGAAAAAGGCAGCAAGGCCGCGCATCCGAACTCGCGCTTCACCGCGCCGGCCGGACAGTGCCCAAGTATCGATGAACAGTGGCAGAGCGCCGAAGGCGTGCCGATTTCGGCTTTCCTGTTCGGCGGTCGCCGTGCGACAACCGTGCCGCTGGTTTGCCAGACCCTGGACTGGGAACACGGCGTCTACGCTGCTGCCACGCTCGGTTCCGAAACCACCGCTGCCGCCTTCGGCCAGCAGGGCGTCGTTCGCCGCGACCCGTTTGCTATGCTGCCATTCTGCGGCTACCACATGGCCGATTACTACCAGCACTGGCTGTCGATGGACAAGGCCGTCGATAAGGCACCGCTGATTTTCATGGTCAACTGGTTCCGCACTAACGCACAGGGCGGCTTTGCCTGGCCTGGTTTTGGTGACAACGCGCGCGTCCTCAAGTGGATCATCGACCGCTGCGAAGGCAAGGCAGCGGCTCGTGAAACTACCCTCGGCTGGATGCCCAGCTATGAGGATCTTGACTGGTCGGGCAGCGACTTCTCCCAAGAAGAATTCGCCAACGTCACCAGCCTGGACAAAGAGGCGTGGCTGAACGAACTCGAAGGCGTCAAGGAGTGGTTTGCCAAGATGGGCGACAAGTTGCCGGCCAAACTGGCCGACATCCGCGATCAGCTTGAAAAGCGCTTCCAGGCGTAAGCCGTAAGCTTTTGCCGATCAAAAGCCGCTTAGGGATTTGTACCCTAAGCGGCCTGATGAGCAATCAAAGTGTTCTTGCAGTTTACGGTTCTGAAAGCGGCCAGTCTTGTCATTCCGAACGTAGTAAGGAATCTTTAAACTCAACAAGTTAGATTTCTCGTTTCACTCGAAATGACAATTAATCAGCGCCTCCCTAATGCTACTCATGATTCTGCCTTTCGAGAAATTGCAGTAAATGAGTTCAGTTGCCATTAGCAGCCATTGATTCTGTCCAGGTTTAGTCAGTCGTTCCACGTACGAGGCGCACGTAGTTAAAGACCCGCTCGGCATCCTGCCCCTGCGGCTTACCCGTGACTTTGGCATCGAAGCGGATCGCACCGGCTCCATGCAGATCCTTTCCTGATGCGTCAGCGGCTCGTCCGAAGGCGACGTACCACGCAAAGACGAGCGGCTCGCCATCCTTTCCCCCCGCAGATGTATTTGTCCAGAAATAGGGGTAGTCTGTTGCCCCAGCTTCGTTCGTTATGGAAGATGTATTGAAGAGCGGACTGATGGCAGGGCCAACATTTGCAGCAGACGTTGCCTCGGCCGAGCGCGTGTAGTCCACCAGGCTTTGAAGTTCTTTTGAATTGGGTAGGCGCCAGTCGCTGTACCCCAACAACTTCTCGCCATTCTTGGTTTGCGCCCAGGCGAGGGCATGTTCCCAATCCATGCCCACACCACTGTCAGACTGCGTCCACATCAATCCCGTGGCTTGGTCATTGACGGTGCCATTGCCGTTGTCGACAAAGCTGCTGGTCCCATAAATGGGACCGCGCACAGCACGCACCATGTGCTTGGGACCGACCGAGGTGGAGTAAGCCTTGATATGCCCGGTACCGAAATTCACACCGAAAGCCATTTCTGCACCCACATTTCCTTCTATGCTGCTGCGGAGCAGGCCGGTGTATTTTGTGCTGCTCCACATGATCGCGTGGCTGAGATCTGTCTGACTGGTGTAACTGACTGTGAAGTAGTTTGTGTCGATGTAAGGCCACCCCTTGCTGGCATTCCAGATAGAGTACAACTCCCTGATGGTCGGCAAGCGCCAGTCGCTGTAGCCACCGTAGCTGGCCTTGTTCAGTGCGACGGGGACAGCTTCGGCGTCTGTCCAGTAGATATCTCCGGCAGTTTGGCTTTGTTGCCAAGTCAAACCGGTGACATTGTCCTTGACCGTGAGACCGTCGTTGCTCTTGGTGTAACTCGGCTGGGTACCTGCGAACTGGGCATCCTGACCGTAAAAGGTCTGCCCGGATCCGGGCGCCGCGATTTCGATGCTAGTGCTGAATGTCTTCGTTTGTCCGGTATCGACGACCGGGTAGCCGCAGTCGCTGCTGGCTGCGGTGACGCACATGGCCTCGCCCTCGGCGACCCAGCCGCTGGAGACCATGCTGTCACGGATACCGGAACAGGTGGTGTAGCGATGGTTGGGTACCCCCGACAGTCGATTGTTATAGAGGCGATAAACCGGAACCTGGCCGCTCAAACAAGATCCGTCGCTGGACCTGGACGGCACAGAGAACGCAACGGCTTCGTATTTCCAGTCCAAATCGGTCTTAAGCTCCGCGCACTCGGCGGCGTCAGCCGTATAAAAGTGCGATCCTCGGGAGGCTCCAGTCAAATAGAATCGACACACCGAGCGATAGCCGCCAAGGGGCTGATCCTGCACCTTAAATGAATACCCGGTACGCTTCCATCCACCCGCCGCGCCGCTATCGATCGCCAAAATCTCATCCGGGAATGCCGTCATAAAATAGTGGCCTGAGTAATGATACTCAACAGCGGTGGCGTTGGCTGCGCTTGCAGAGGTAGCGCCGAACGCGGTCAGCCCCAAGGTGGCTGCGAGCATGCAAGCCTTGCCGATGAATCGTTGGACGGTCTTCATTCTGAGTGACTCCTGGAAATCCTGGCGGGTTGATCGAATGGTTTGTTCATCTTGGCTATTGCTTCGGTGGTGCCGAACCGTCGGCCGGCGCATCTGTCGGCTTGCACGCCAGTGGTTTGCCTTCCGGTGCCCAACAAGATCCCTTGACCGTTCCATACGGCGAACTAAAGCGGCACTCCTGACCTGCGCTCAAGGACTTGCAGGCGTCAAGCGCTTCCTGCGGCGGTTTGCGCGGATCACCTTTACCCTCAGCCGGCTGTGCCAAGAGAATGCCGGATGAACAACAAAGTGCAGCCAGCAGGCCAATTTGAATCAATGTTCTGTTGGTGTTTGTCATGAGATCACTCCTTAATGTTGGGCCAGCACCTGCTTGCCGATGTTCGCATTCTAAGAACACAATGTGGAGAAAATATGGATAAACCTCCACAATGCCTTCACAATTGTCGGGTTTAATCGACCTTCACCATGCGCATCCGTCTAGTTCATATGCTCTCATTCCTGTTGCTGACAGCGGTGCTGCTGGCAGTGCTGTCCATGGGCGGCTTGATGGCCTGGAACCTGCGCAACGGCTTCTCTGATTACCTGGCGGCACGCGATACCGAGCGCATTGATCGCTTTGTAGAATTTCTTGCACAGAAGGCTGAGCAAGCCGGTGGGATGCGTGCCTTGCAGGACAGTGGTGTGCACACGCGTGAATTACTCGATGAATTTTCCGGTCAGCAGGGCTGGCGCCCGAGTCGGCCACCGCCACCGCGTAATTCCCGAACGAATAGGCCCGACTCCCCAGAAAATTCGCATCCACCGCCGGATGGATTGGGTGAACGGGGCGGCGTCTTCGGATTGGGCGACGAACTTCTCTGGGGCCGCGCCTTGTCTTCCGACGCGGGGCCGCTGATTGAGCGTCCGGTCCTCATCAAGGGGCAGACCGTTGCCGTGGTACGCGTGCGAAAGCCCATCCCCGTTCCCGATGACGTCGATGCACGTTTCCTGATTGCGCAATACACGGGAATTGCCGGGGTCGCAGTGGCATTGCTGGTACTTGCTCTTGCCGGTGCCTGGTGTGTGGCCAGCCGCTGGGTTCGTCCATTGCTTGAGGTGCAGGAAGCCACCGGGCGTATTGCCCGTGGCGAATTCGGCTATCGTCTCGATGCGGTGCGCACCGATGAAATCGGCGATGTAATGCGCAACATCAACGATATGGCACAGGGTCTGGCTCAACTCGAAAGCGCTCGCCGCCGCTGGATTGCCGACATGTCGCACGAACTGCGTACGCCTTTGGCCGTACTGCGTGGCGAAATCGAGGCTCTGGTCGATGGTGTTCGGCCCTTGACCGCCGAGGCAGCGATATCGTTACGGGAAGAGGTGCTGCATCTTGGCGCACTGGTGGACGACCTTCATCTGCTCGCCATGTCGGATCTGAACGCACTGCCCTGCTATTTTGAAGAAGTTAATGCCGTAGAAATTATTCAGCGAGTTTGGCAACGCTTCGCGTTACGTGCGGAACAATTAGGCTTGGCACTTGAATTTGAAGCACCTCCAGCATCACCCATCCCGGTGCGCTGGGATGCCCGGCGCATCGAGCAATTGCTGGGCAACCTGGCGGACAACAGCTTGCGTTACACCGATGCGCCGGGCAAGGTGACATTGCGTCTGGCCGTCGATTCAAGTCGCGTTTTCGTTGCGATTGACGATAGCGCGCCGGGCGTACCCGCGTCCGATCTGGAAAGGGTGTTTCAGCCACTGTACCGGGCCGATGCCGCACGCAGCCGTCACAGTGGGGGCAGTGGCCTGGGCTTGGCGATTTGCAACGCGATTGTGCAGGCCCATCGCGGTTCGATCAGCGCCGCCGCATCGCCTCTGGGCGGGCTGCGGATTCACATTGAATTTCCGGTAGCAACAACGGGGCGTTGATGAACTCCGCACCCCTACGCGGCGTGTTGGTCGTCGAAGACGATGCCAAGATTGCTCGGCTCCTGATCGACTACTTGCTCAACGAAGGCTATGAAGCAAGCTCAGTGGCCGACGGACGCGATGGTTTGCGCCAAATAGAGCACTCATCGCCGGACATCGTTATTTTGGACTTAATGTTGCCGGGTCTGGATGGCATCGGCGTGTGCCAGGCGGTACGCCGTTTTAGCGATGTGCCGATTCTGATGCTAACGGCACGGGTCGATGAGGTTGATCGCCTGCTGGGACTCGACACGGGCGCCGACGATTACGTCTGCAAACCCTTCAGTCCGCGCGAAGTGATGGCCAGGGTGCGGGCACTGCTTCGTCGGGCAGAAGGGCGTGTTTCCACGTCATCAGTCCCCTGGTCTGTCGATGAAAATGCGCAGCGTATCTGGTGGGCAGGGAAATTGCTGCCCTTGACGCCGTTGGAATTTCGTTTGTTGAAGCGTTTAGTCAGTTTCCCAGGCCGCGTCTATTCACGAGAACAATTGCAGCGAGGAGTGCACCCTGACCTGCGCGATTCCAGCGACCGAGTAATTGACAGCCACATAAAAAATCTGAGGCGAAAAATTCAGGCCGTGGATCAGGATTGCGAATGCATTGTTTCGGTGTATGGAGTCGGCTATCGATTGGACGTTCCCGACTGAAGCGGCGCTCTACCCAATGTTCGCCTCGATCACTGGGAATGACGGTTTGGCAAAAATATCGGGCATTCACGGGAAGCTATTCCGACTGTCCGCAACGGGCACGGAAGAGTCAGCCGCAATGGGCAATTAAGCCAAGGCCGTTCTCGTGAACAAAATCTATGGCGTTCTTCCATTGGCGCAGCCACTCCGCTACGTCTTCAGGCGATTCATGGCTCGCACTGGTGCAAATGGCGGCAATACCCGCTAGGTCGATCTGCTGCATGCGCTGATGAAAGTCACTCACGCTTTCTGGCGATAGCGACATGAAATAACAGTGGTCGGTTAATGGACTCAGGCCAAGTTGATCAATAGCGGCGTCTCCACCGGCCAGCAGATCTTTGACGGCATCAAGACCATTGGGCGGTTGGGATATTGCCGATACCGATAGCGAATTTAACGCGTCCACGATTGAGAAATGCAGAGAGGCGCTATCGTTAGGCCACATAGCGTCGGGTAGATATTTGGCATAAATATCAACATCGTCGGTGCGAATCATCTCATCCAGAATGGCTTCTGCATCGGGACGTTTGCACACTTCGGACCAGTTGAAGCCAAATACGGAAACTTGCATACGAAATCTCCCAAAGAATGACAATCGAGGCTTTAGAAAACTTGTCCCCTTACACAACGGGAGGAGTCCATAGGCCGATGATTAGGGGAACCAATCGTCGGGGGAGTGCCCCCGTAACTTACTATATTGGGCGGCTTTTCGGTGTAATCGGCGCTGAATCATGGCTGGAATTTGCACTGCGGCGCCCAAGTTTCAATGCCTTTGAAACTCGGTGTCGTGCAGAGCCAGGATATTCCCATGTGGGGCTTGCTCACGTCCGGTATAAGTTTAAGGATGCCTTCCTTGACCCCGGATTTGTCGTTGTAGCGAATAGTAATGACACCCCCTTCGGTAATTTCTAGCCCGACTACGGACGCTCCCACAAATTGTCCCGCAGGCGGCAGGCCTACATCCGCATTCGATGACGGTAACTTACCTTTATCTTGGTAGTACCCGGCAACGTGGTTCTTTACGCCACTGGCAAGGGTAAGTCCTTCACTGATGTAGGCCGCTGCAATATGTTTCTTCACCTCAATTCGTTTATACCACTCGTAGGCGGCAAGCGTAACGGCGACGGCGATTACAGTCATGACAAAATTCTTCATTGCAGGTCTCTTTCTGGTGTCCCCCCGGTCGTAGTAGCCGGCAAAGATATCGAGTTGTCGAGTTGCTCAATCATTTTAGATTGTAGACTGATGTGACGCAGCCCTGTCCTAACCCGGACACGCCGGAAGCAAACTAGAAGCTAGAAGCCACCCCACCCGGTCATTCCCGTCTGCGCGGGGATGACCGGGTTTGGGGTGATGGCTGCACAAGCGCCCAGATCGCCTGCTTTGGTAGACTCAGGAGTTACCCACATTTTCTGTGGATAAGTCTGTGGATGAAACAAGGAAATCGTGGCGAATTGCCCGTCAATGGTGGGCTTGCACTACGCTGCGAATTAATTAAGCAAAATCATAACTTATTGTTTCGTATGTATTTATTTATTTTTATCCCCGTAATAAACCGCTAAGCCCTTGTTGCGATACAGGAAATTTTTTGCGCTCGTGCTTTGTG
The DNA here is from genome assembly GCA_964203325.1 of Burkholderiales bacterium. Taxonomy (GTDB): domain Bacteria; phylum Pseudomonadota; class Gammaproteobacteria; order Burkholderiales; family Rhodocyclaceae; genus JACQYA01. The sequence goes on from CAXNNH010000059.1 coordinate 7,489, forward strand.
AATAAGTCAAGACTTGACGAGCGATATTTTTCACGGACGTTACGTACGGCCCACGACAAAAAGGTTGACCCATGCGCACTACGGCACTTCAAATGCGCCCTGGGCTAGGTGCTGCACAACATCGGTAAAGAACATACGGCGATTAATCGAGGTTTCAGCCCAGTTCAAAACTCGTCACGCCAAACAGACGATTGAGCGATAACGCCGGTGCTTTGCCTTTGTACATGCGCGCCGTTTCAAAAACGACGTTCATTTTGTGTTGCCTGGCCAGGGCGACGGCGTCCGGATTGATTTCCGGCGTATCCAGAAAAATCGGTGCGCCTGGAGCGGCATGCGCTTTTAAAGCCACGAAAAGACGGTCGGCCAGCGCAGGACTGTCCGCGCACAAAGGGCCGATTTTGTAGCCCTGGCGACAAGGCCGCAGTACGCCATAGCCGGCGAGCGAACCGTTTTGTACGCAGCCCAGGGCCGTACTCTGCGGCTGGGCAATCCAGCACTTGAGGAATCGCTGACGGCGGGCGGGAAAGAACAGTTGGTCGTAAGCGCAGATTTCGTCGAACGGGCGCATGGCCAGGGGAATAATGTCCGGATCGCTCGTCGGCACGCCACCGCCGCTTCCCTGGTAGCGAATAGTGCGATACGCCAGCAGGAATCCGGACTGACGGTAGTTGTCCTGCTGGGCGAGCACGCCATCAAGGCCGACGGTGCGATCAGCGAGCCTGGCCAGTCCGGCGTTCCAGAGGCGAAGTCCATAGCCCTGACCGCGCTGTTCGGGCTTCAC
>CAXNNH010000060.1:0-8158 GCA_964203325.1 Burkholderiales bacterium
GGCGCGCCGGTGGAGATGGGGAACATGCCGACATAGTGGTTGATGGTGTTCATCTCATGCACGCAATCCAGCCCTTCCGCCCCCTTGTCCACGTCTTTCTTGGCGTCGGTAATCGGGTTGTAGCGCTCATCCTCGGCGCCGAGATCCTTTTGGATGATCTCGCCGGCCATCTTCGTCCCCTTGCCGGCCGCCGAACAACCGTTATAGACGCCATCGAAATGAAAGTGGATGCGAATGCCATCGGGGAAGGCATCCGGCGGATAATTCGGTGCGGTCAGCGAGACCCACCAGATGGGGGCAAAATAGGCCGCGATCAACACCACCAGAGCCACGGCAGAAAGTGCCATGACGATAAAATTCTGTTTGCTAACTTCTTGCGCGGACATTTTCCTATCCTCTGTCGATTCGGCGATATAAAGGGCCGCCACTCCCGTTGTTGCTTAGGGAGGCGCTGATTAATTGCCATTTCGAGAGAAACGAGAAATCTAAATTTTTGATTTTAAAGATTCCTCACACCGTTCGGAATGACAAAAGTGGATAAATCAGCGTTTCCTTAGAAACACCTTCTTTTAGCACGTGCTAATTTACTGATCTTTGATCGCTTACAAAGCCCGCCACCGGAGAGTGACGGGCTGACGAGCTGCTTGAACGCCTAAACCTTTGTTTATTTCTTCTTCACTGCGCCGGCCTTTGGTTTGCACATATTGCCCGGCATCGCCAAACTTGCCTGGTAGGCCGAAATCGAAATCAACTGGTTGTTGTCGTATTTCTTGATGATTTTGACCATGTCCGGATTGGCGTTACGGCGGTGACCGTCGCGAATTTCCGTCATCTGGCGCAGCAAATACTTGTAATGCTGTCCGGCGATCACCGGATAGAACTTATCCTTGACACCCTCGCCGTTCGCTCCGTGGCACTCCTTGCATTCCTTCTCGTACAGGCCCTTACCCTCGGCCAAACGCTGCGCGGTGTCGGCGGGGGCTTTCCAGTTTTTATCGGTGTTGTCACCCGGCTTCGAATCGTAGCGACCGTGATCGACCGGGATGCACAGCGACTCGATATAGGCCGAAACATCGGCCAGTTCCTGCGCGTCGGTCAAGGTGGCGGCAAACGGATACATCGTCGGGTTGTCGCGCAGACCGGCTCGAATATCGGCCATTTGCTTGATCAGCACGGTTGAATGCTGACCGGCCAGTTGTGGGAAAGTACCGTCTGTACGACCCGCGCCCGATGGCAAGTGGCAAGCGCCGCAGACTTCGTAGGCTTCCTCGCCGCGCTTCTTGTCACCCTTTTTGGTCAGCGCTTCGATTTTTTCGCCTTCCTGGGCGTTCCATTTGTAATCTTTGCCCTCGATACCCTCTTTTTTTGCAGCGGGAGGAGCCGCATGGGCCGCGCCAACGGCGATCATTGCCAGCGAAACGGCGAGAATCAGTTTTTTCATTGAAAATCCTTTGCGCTAAATAAGAATTAGAAAACTAAACACGGCCAGCCTGGCTGACAAATAGTGCAATGGGCTGGTAATGCGGGAATCGGCTGAAGCTGAACTGCACCAAGCAGAGTTTACCGGGAAAAAGTATCAGCATCGGCGCTTCTGAGAGGTTTCATTTCATCTGTGAAACAAATTCGGCCAGCGCTTTGATTTCCTCATCGTTAACAATGGCCATTACCCCCTTCATCGCCGCGCTATTGCCGTTGGCACGCGCACCGCTCTTGATGTCCTTCATCTGTTTTTCAATGTAGGCCTTGTTTTGACCGGCAATTTTTGGATAGTCGGGCATCAAGGTTTTTTTACCATCCTTACCGTGACACGCGGTGCACGTCTTGTCGGCGTAGAGCTTGGCGCCGTCGGCCGCCAGTGCGGAAGTCGCAGAAATCGTAGCCAAGGCCGCGAGTGCAACAAAAGTCACTACATTTTTCATGGTTATTCCCTGTTCATAAGAAAGCGAAGGATAGGTTAGCCCAGCGCGCCGTCCGCTAACCTTGAGTTATATCAAGTCTCGCAACTAATTAATCCACCCGATACCATTGTGCTCAAATACACCTGCCCGGAGAGCCAGTGTTTACGCCACTCTCCAGCCATACACCCCGGAGATCGTTTATCCATGCGCCTCTCCAGCCATGCTGCCTTATCGCGATGCAGAAAGCGCCCTAGCCGGCGGCGGTGCGGAGCTGTTCAATATCTGCGATATAAACCAGACGGTTATCGAGAAAAATCAAGCCACAAGCCGATAACTCATGCAGGATGCGAGAGAAATGCTCCTGCGTCAGACTGAGGCGCGAAGCGATGTCACTTTTTCGGGTAACCAACTTAACGACTAACGGGCTTTTTTCGCTCTCGATTCTGGCGGCAGAATCGCCCCAATCCGGCGTCCTCCCTTTTTCGCCTGAAGCACGCATTACAGGCGATTTGGGCCTGACGGTCTCACGCAACAGATAGTGGATAACCCGCTGCCGCCCGGACTGCAGCGAGCACGACTCAATATCGGCGGTACGTTGATCAAGCTTTTGCGAAAGACCGTCGATGACCCGGCGAGCCAACACTGGATCGCTCTCTAGCTCTGCCACGATGGCCGCTTTCGAGATGAGCAACAGTGAGCAATCGGACAGTGTCTGGGCATAGACCTGATAGTTGTTACCCAGAAATAGGGTTTCTTCGCTTAAGGCATGCCCTTGATCAAGAATATCGAGAATCTTCTCGCGCCCCTGCGCCGACAAGAAAAATAGCTTCACCCGCCCATAAACTACAACGTACAGCCCACCGCACGGCTCGTCCTTGCGAAACAGGGTGTCGCCCCGAATGGCGCGGATCTCGCGGCTGGCGTCTGCTAAACGCTCCAAGCCTGCAGGCGCCATGTCTTTAAACAAGGGAACAAAAGACAAGAGCGCTTTAACATCGATCCACTGGGGGGCACAGGGCATTCGGCTCTCCAGAAAAACAAACGTTTATGGTTGGCAGAGGAAAGCTGGCAAGCCAGCGCGCATGAGGCAATTACGATAGTAGCTGCCTAGCAGTGTAGGTTCGGTGGCAACAATAAAATAGGGGAGTTCCGCTGATTTTTGGGTAAGAAAAATCCTACCCCAGCGATATTACGCAGTGCCACGAAAACTGCGTTATTCCGGAAACTCGCCGGCCTCTTCGATCAGCTTGTGCCGGATAGCGTAGTGGATTAATTCGCCGGTATTGCCGAGATTCATTTTTTCCAGAATGCGTGCCTTATGGGTACTGACTGTCTTGACGCTGAGGTTCAATGCACGACCGATCTCGGTGACACCGAGTCCTTTGGCGACCCAAAGGAAAACCTGATATTCACGGTCAGTCAACCGTGTGTGGGGGGCGCCGACCGCAACACCGGTTAGCACCTCGACGGCCAATTTTTCAGCCACGGCCTGATTGATAAACAGACCGCCACCGGCAACCTTGCGAATGGCCTGGGCCAGAAGGATTTCGGCACTATCCTTGCACAGGTAACCCGAAGCACCGGCTTTCAGGGCGCGTACTGCGTAAATATCCTCCTTGTACATGCTGAGGATGAGAATCGGCAACTTGGGAAATTCAAGTTTGATCTGCTTGATCAGCTCAATGCCACTCTTGCCCGGCATGGACAAATCCAGCACCACGGCGTCCCAGCGGCCCAAACGTACCTGCGCCAAAACCTGATATCCGTCGCTGGCTTCGCCAGCCACAACGATGTCGCCACTCTCCTGCAAAATATGTTTGAGACCGGCGCGCAAAATGTCGTGGTCGTCAGCGATCAATATCCGGATCATTTTCCTGCCCCTTGTTTGGGAAAACGAGCATCGATAAGCGTCCCCTCGCCAAGCGGACTGCTTATTTCGATGCTGCCGCCGAGCATTTTCACCCGCTCGCGCATACCGAGCAGGCCAAAAGTCTTTTTACCTTCCGCGCTCTGGAATCCACAACCATTGTCCTGTACCCGTACGTGAATCGCCCCCTCGCCAGTAATGCCCTGTCCGCTATGTTCAATGCTCTCAATATCCTCAATGTTCACGGTAACCCGATCAGCGGCGGCGTGGCGGAGAACATTGGTCAGCGACTCCTGAACCACTCTGAAAATCGCTGTCGCCAGGATATCGTCGATTTCAAATTCCTCACGGTTCATGGACAGCGTACAGACGATGCCGCTGCGCTCCTGAAACTGGCTGACATGATGCTCGATGGCCGCTGCCAAGCCCAGAACATCGAGCATGCCGGGACGCAGCCCTTCGGAGATACGGCGCAAGGCATCGAGGGTCCGTTCCACCAGGGCATAGGCGATCCCGGCGCGCTCAATAGCCGCATCGCCCAAGCGGGCGCATTTTCCACGTAGCCAACCCAGATCGATACGCAGAGCGGTCAGTGCCTGGCCCAGCTCGTCGTGCAATTCGCGCGCAATGCGCGAACGTTCCTCCTCGCGCACGGTTTGCAAAAAACCGGCCAGTTCCTGTAATTGTCCGCGTGATTCCTGCAAGCGGATCTGCGCTTCCAAAAGCTGTGCCGTGCGCTCGACAACCTGTGATTCCAAACTGGCTTGCAAGCGGCGCAATTCCACATGCGTGCGTACACGGGCGAGCACCTCTTCCGACTGATAAGGCTTGGCAATGTAATCGACGGCTCCCTGCTCAAATCCACGCAGCTTGTCGCCCGGCTCACGCAGGGCCGATAGAAAAATGACCGGGATGTCCCGTGTTCTGGGATCGGCCTTCAGTCGTCGGCAGACTTCATAGCCATCGATGCCGGGCATCCGCACATCGAGCAGGATCAGTTCTGGCGGACTGGCCTGCGCCGAGCGCAAGGCCATGCGCCCCTCCTGCGCTGGACGTACCGTATAGCCGGCTTGCGTCAGCAGCTCGGAAAGCAGGTCGAGCGAGGCCGGCGTATCTTCGACGACCAGTATTTCGGCGTACAGAGGTGTTGCGGACGGTGTGGGTAATTGTGGCCGCAGGGGGGAAAGGGATAAAAGGGGAGAAAGGGACACGATTATTCCTCTGCGTCGAAAATGCCGAGCACCTGCCAGAGTGCCTGATATTGGCGCGTGTCGGAGAACTCGGCGAGACACGATGCCAACTCGGGGTTTTCCTGCGCCACGCCGAGCAAGGCTTCGGCAATCTGCTGACGATTCAGTGAAAGTGCCGCCTGTGCCAGCCGGGCGCGCGTTGCCGGTGCCAAGTTGGCCAGATCGTCGGCACCGATTTCCCGCTCGGGAAATTCCAATCGACGGCCTGGCGCGCAGGGGCTGCGGATGAAATGCAGGGGAAGATGTTTTTCCAAAGTCGCGTAAAGCGCACTTTCTTCAAAAGGCTTACTGAGAAAATCATTGGCGCCCGCCGCCAAGGCTGCGCGACGGCTTTCTTCCATAGCGTTGGCCGTTAGCATGACGATAGCCGGCTGCTGGATGTCGGCCCGCGCACGTATCCGCTCGATGGCGAGCAGACCATTCCCGTCGGACATAAACCAGTCCATAAAAACCAGATCGGCCCGTCCTGCGACAACGGCCGCCTCGGCCTGCGCACCGGTAGCTGCTTCGCTGACAGTGAAACCGAAAGGTTCCAGCAAAGAACGAATCAGCAGACGTGCCTCTGGAATATCGTCAACCACCAAAATTCGCCGCCCGTGATCGGCCGGCTGGATAGCGCTCACATGGCCGCGCTGCGCTTTCGCACACGCGGATTTACCGGCGGCAACGGTAATGCCGAAGCTGAAAACCGCGCCTTTGCCGACTTCCGAGTGGACGGTCAGTTCACCGCCCATCATCCTGACATACTGCCGACTGATGGTCAGCCCGAGTCCCGTCCCGCCCTGAGGCGATCCGCCCGCCTGCTCGAAAGGCTGGAAAATACGGGCCAGATCTTCCGCCCGAATCCCTTGGCCGGTATCGGCAACCCGAAAGGTCAGTGCCAGCCGTCCACCCTCGGCCTCGGCCGCGCTGGCCTGCAGCGAAACCTGGCCAGCCGGCGTGAATTTAAGCGCATTCGAGAGCAAATTGAGCAGTACCTGGCGCAACATGAGCGGATCAAGCACCACCGACGACGGCAGATCGTCCCGCTCCAGGTTTAGCGCGATAGACGACTGCTCGGCTCGTAGGCGCATCATGTCCGCGACCTGCTCCAGCAATTCTGTCAGATCGACTTCCTCAACGCACATTTCCATTTTTCCCGACTCAATCTTTGACAGCTCCAGAATGTCGTTGATCAGCGTCAGTAGATGATTCCCCGAACTATTGATGATTTCTGCATTGCGCCGCTGTTTGGGGGCCAAATCCGGGTCCTTGTCCATCAACTGGGAAAAGCCGATCACGGCGTTGAGCGGTGTACGTAATTCGTGGCTCATGTTGGCCAAGAACGTTGATTTGGAGCGATTTGCCGCCTCGGCCGCATCGCGCGCAACGGTCAGTTCCTCGGTACGCTGGCGAACCAGTTCTTCCAGACCTTCGCGATACTCCTGCAATTCCCGTTCGTTGCGTTTGCGCTCGGTGATGTCGGAAATAATCGAAATGAAGCGCCGTATCCGGCCATCCGGCCCGCGTAGCGCCTGGATGGAAATCTCCTCGGGAAAAACTTCGCCACTCTTGCGTTTGTTCCAGAGTTCGCCACGCCAATGGCCAAGGCCGGTCAGTTGCTGCCAGAGCTGTTGATAAAACGCCGCATCTTGCGTCCCCGACTTGAGAAAACGGGGGTTCTGCTTGATGACTTCATCGCGTTCGTAACCGGAAATGCGGCAGAAGGCGTCGTTGACCCACAGGATGCACCCCTGCGCATCGGTAATGATCGCCCCCTCGGCCATCGCAGAAAAGGCGGTTTCGTTCTCGCGCCGCTCCTCATCGCGACGCAGCCGCTCGATAGTGCGGTGGCGAGAAATGAATCCGAATGTGACGAAGCCGGCCAGACCGAGAATCCAGATACCCAGATGCCAATACTGAATCGCCCGCCAAGTAGGCTCCTGTGCAGCGCGGTAGGCGTTGAGATTGATCGATACGCTGGCGCCGCCGCGCAGACCACCCACGGGCACCAACGTATCACGATGACACTCCAGACACTCCTCTTCCATGCGCATCGGAATCATCACGCGCATCAATCCATGCCCGCCTTTTTTCGGCAGGGCTTCGGCGACCATCTCGCCGCCCTTGTTCAGCGCCTCCAGTGCTCGCGTCTCCCAGTCATCGGGGGCATTGTCGATATTGCGCAACTGGTTCGAGGTCAGGCGTTCGCGGCTACCACTTTCCTGCCGGTGGCTCTCCTTATTGCTCGCCCCCTGAATGGCCAGAAGCAGGTGGATGGGCGTTACCGAAATCAAACGTAAGATTTCTCCGTTACTGCGAGCCGCGCTCACGCGCTCTTCTTCCTCCAGTGAATTCAGGGATAACGCATGTTCCTCACGGACAAAAACGCCGCCAACGCTGGAAGCCCATTGGCGAATGGTCATGTCTTTTTTAAGATTGGCGATAGCGTCGATGCGCGCCAGGGCGCTGGCGGTCCGGTTGAGTTGTTCACGCTGGGTGAGTAAAGAGACGAGTACCAGTATCGTCCACAAGGCAATGACCCCAAAAAGCACTTTACTGCCCGGCCAGTGCGCGGAGGTTTGGGAGAGCAATCGCATTTTCCAGGGGGTCACCACAACGATTAGCGCAAAAAAAAGACAGATTACTCTGCGATTAGCACAAAAAGAAAGGGGCAGATTGCTCTGCCCCTTGCTTCAATTACGGTGTTTGCTCAAAGCGCCTTACTTGGCGACTTTCTTGGCACCGTTCTGCTCCAAATAGGTCTTGGCGCGCAAACCGAGGTCGGCGGTCTTCACCTGGTATTGCCAAATCTGCTCAGTCCAAAGGGTAGCATTCGCCCAATCTTTCTTCGCAGCAGCTTCATCAGCCTTGGCCTTGACATCCTTGACCTTGCCCAACTGATCGACAGCATCGTCCATCATGTTGACCACATCAGGGAAGTCTTTGTAATTGACGCTGGTGATGTAACCGACCACGGAATCGATCACCGCCTGCGTATCGACCACTTTCTTCAACTGCGTCTTGTAGTCGGCTTCGGTATAGCTTGCGCCTGCGGTAGCCGTCGTCTTGCTCGGTTTCCAGCCCTTCGGCTTGACCAGCAGGTAACCCTGCATTTCAAGGTGCAGCGCCGAACAGAATTCCGTGCAGTAGTACGGATACAC
>CAXNNH010000061.1:0-8139 GCA_964203325.1 Burkholderiales bacterium
GCGAAGCGACCAAGTTCTCGGCAGATTTGCTTGAGGCCGACAAAACCTATGAGGCAGATCTCCTGTTTGGTGTAACAACTGATACAGGGGACGCTGATGGCGCGATACTCAAACGGCACCCGGTAGAGTTTGACCACAAGGATCTTGAGACGCTGCTGCCCCGGTTTCGTGGCCTGATTCGGCAAATTCCACCTATGTACTCGGCGCTCAAGAGAGACGGTAGACCGCTCTACGAATTGGCACGTCAAGGCATTGAAGTCGAGCGTGCTGCGCGCGAGGTGAGCATTCATGAGTTGAAGCTGCTTTATTTTATCGAGGATCGCTGTCGTTTGCGGGTATCTTGCAGTAAGGGAACCTACATTAGGACTTTGGCCGAGGACATCGGCGCGCTACTCACATGTGGAGCTCACTTGACGGCACTACGACGTACAAGTGTTGGTTCTCTGGGCGTCTCGGCAGCGGTGACGCTGGAAGAATTGCAACGATTTTCGGATGATGAGCGAAAGGCCTGCCTGCTGGCCCCAGATGCACTGCTGCAGAGCCTGCCGGCGGTGCATTTGGACGATGCTGCTGCAGCACGTTTCATGCACGGAAACGCCGTTCAAGCTATTGCTGCTAACGGGCGTTGTCGGGTATACGGCAATGGTAGTGCTTCTTTACTCGGTCTGGCAGAGGCGGATGCAGGTTTAGTGCATCCGCGTCGCCTAATCAGTGCCTGATTCCTCTGATTCCTGATTCACTGACTCTTTCTCTGACTCCGTGAATTACCAGAGTTTCCACCAAGCTTCTTTGCGATCCAGTCCGCGAACAAAGTATTCGCTCTTTGGGTAGTTTTGCCGCATGACGCGCTCGGCATCGTTGCGCAGGCTGCTCATGCCGAGCAGGTCGTAAGCCTTGACCATGATATAAAGCGCTTCCTCAATGGCGGGTGCGTCCGGATAGTTTTTTAGTGCGAACTGAGCGCGGTTGATGGCAGCCAGATACGCGCCACGTTTCATGTAGTAGCGTGCTACGTGAACTTCGTTTGACGCCAAGGCATTAACCAGATATTTCATGCGCGCTACGGCATCTGGTGCGTATTTGCTCTCAGGGAAGCGGGTAGCGAGTTCCTTGAAAGCGTCGAAGGACTCACGGGCACCTTTCGGATCGCGCTCACTCATGTCCTGATTGGCGATGCTGCCAAGAAGCCCGAGGTCTTCGTTGAAGTTGACCAGTCCGCGCAGGTAGTACACGTAATCGACGTTGGGGTGGTTCGGATGCAACTTGATAAAGCGTTCGCTGGCAGCGATGGCTGAAGCGGGTTCGCCGGCTTTCCAGTAAGCATAGGCAACTTCGATTTGCGCTTGTTGGGCGTAGCGCCCATAAGGATAGCGTGACTCAAGTTTCTCGAAATACTTGATTGACTTGTCGTAAGAGCCTTCGGTCAGCGCGTCTTTGGCTTCGGAGTAGAGCTTGTTGGCCGACCAGCCCGCTGTTTCGTCTTTCTGATCGGGCAAAAGTCCGCAACCGGAAAAGATGCCGGCAAGGAAAAATGCTGCGATAACCGCTAAACTACGCATAATGAAAATTCCACAGAAAAACACACAAACAAAAAGTCCGGTTCAAATGCCGGATCAGCGCGATTATAGCGCAAACGTTAAACTTGGCCTGACCGTGCCTGCCGATAAAGGGGGGCTACGATTGGATCAAATTTTGGCGCATTTATTACCTCAGCATTCGCGCAATCGCCTGCAAGGCTGGATCCGCGATGGTCGCGTCGAGATTGGAGCGCAGGCTGTCACTGAACCAAGACAAAAACTGTGGGGGGGGGAGAAAATTGCTGTCGCGATTGCCCCCGATCAGAGAAGCGAGTCCTCGGCCCCCGAAAATATCCCGCTCGTTATCGTTCATGAAGACGATACCTTGCTCATTCTTGACAAACCGCCCGGGCTGGTCGTGCATCCAGGCAGTGGCAACTGGAGCGGAACTTTGCTCAACGCTTTGCTGCACTATGCCCCGCTGCTCGATCAAGTACCGCGTGCCGGTATCGTGCATCGCCTGGATAAAGATACCAGCGGCCTGATGGTCGTTGCTAAGACGCTTGAAGCGCAAACTGATCTGGTGCGCCAGATGCAGGCGCGCACGGTTAAACGCTACTACCAGGCGCTGGTGCGCGGACATGTTGAAGGCGGTGGGACGGTTGATGCGCCAATCGGCCGTCACCCAACCCAACGGACAAAAATGGCCGTGGTCAAAACCGGTAAATCGGCGCGTACGCATTACCGCGTGGTTGAACGCTTTATTGACTGTACCCTAATCGAATGTGCGCTGGAGACTGGGCGTACGCACCAGATTCGCGTTCATATGACCTCAATCGGACATCCACTGGTCGGTGATTTGGTTTATAGCGGAGGAACGAGCCGTGTGCCAAAAGGCCCAGTTTTTGACCGGCAAGCATTGCACGCTCGGCGTCTTGGCTTGGTGCATCCCACGACGGGGAAAGCGATGCTGTGGAAGTCGCCATTACCCGAAGCTTTAGCCGAGCTGATCGAAACGCTACGTTCTGAGGCCTTCGAAGCGCGCGCGCTTGAGGAAGAGGACGACTGGGATGAAGATCTCGAAGGTGGGCCAGAAATCATTTACGCCTACGGCGACGGGACGGATAGTTGCAATATCGAAGACTCCGAAGACGAATGTGACGAATGCGATGAATGAGCGCTGGATCGTCCCAGACTGGCCAGCGCCGGCAAGGGTACGGTGTTTATTAACGACCCGTCAGGGGGGCGTTAGTCAGGGAGCTTATGCCAGCCTCAATCTGGGCGATCACGTCGGCGACGATGTGCAAGCCGTCGCTGAGAACCGGGAAATTCTGGGAGCGAGGTTGCCTGCATTGCCGAAGTGGCTGCAACAGGTGCACGGAACTACCGTGTTCGATGCGTCGGTGCTTAACGAGGCCTTGCCAGCGCCGGAGGCCGATGCGGTACTGGCCCGTCAGGTCGGCGAGATCTGCGCTGTGCTGACCGCCGATTGTTTGCCCGTCCTGTTGTGCGACAAATCAGGCTCGGTCGTCGCCGCCGTCCATGCGGGTTGGCGTGGCCTGCAGGCGGGGATACTAGAGAGTACCGTAGAAGCAATGGCTTGCCCTGGTACTCACCTTCTTGCCTACTTGGGCCCCGCTATTGGTCCCGAGGCATTTGAAGTGGGTGATGACGTGCGCGATGCTTTTGTGGCGAAAAATCCATCGGCGGCTACTGCTTTCAAGGCACTTAGTGCGGGAAAAAATGAACGGAACGGGACTTTTCCGCTAGAGAAGGGGGAGCGCTCAGGCAAATGGCTGGCCAATATTTATCTGCTGGCTCGTCAACGCCTAGAGCGCTTAGGTATCGATGCTGTATACGGGGGGGGGTACTGTACCGTGCGCGAGATAGAGCGTTTTTTTTCTTTTCGGCGCGATGGTGTCACCGGGCGCATGGCTTCCCTGATTTGGCTGGCTGCGGAGCAATAGGTAATAGGTAGTAAGCAGTTGTAGCGCTAGTCAAGCGTAGAAGAGGACGCGCTCGTAGATATCTTGCATCTTGCATGGCTTGACCCGGTAGCAGATTTGTGGCGACAATTCGAGGGTCAATTTCTGAAAGAAACCGATGACCTCCATGATCGACCAAAGCATTGCCGACTTCAGTCTGCCGTCTACCGGTGGAATTTTTTTTTCGCTGGCTGCCTGCCAAGGGCATCCGCTGGTAATTTACTTTTACCCGAAGGACAGTACGCCGGGTTGTACGGTTGAAGCGCAACAGTTCCGCGACCTACACGCACAATTCGTCGAAGCAGGCTGCACTATCGTCGGCGTATCACGCGATAGCCTCAAGTCGCACGAAAACTTCAAGAGCAAGCAGAATTTGCCGTTCGAGCTACTCTCGGATGCCGACGAAACGCTATGCACACAATTTTCGGTGATGAAACTGAAATCCATGTACGGAAAACAGGTACGCGGCATTGAGCGCAGTACCTTCGTCATCGATGGAAAAGGCGTTTTACGGCGCGAATGGCGCGGCGTAAAAGTTCCTGACCATGCACAGCAAGTGCTCGATTTCGTCCGAACGCTCTAACGCGATCAGCCTATTCACCGTCCCTCAATTAACCTGGAAAGGCACGCTCATGGCACACAAATCGACCAGCGGCAGTAAATCGAAACGCAAAGTCAAAGCCGCTATTACCAAGCTTTTTGTGCTCGACACCAACGTGTTGATGCACGACCCGACCAGCGTTTACCGATTCGAAGAACACGATGTCTTCCTGCCGATCATGACGCTGGAAGAACTTGACAACAACAAGAAGGGTATGTCCGAAGTCGCACGCAACGCACGGCAGGTAACGCGCACGCTGGACGAAATCGTCTGCTCGCCGAACGATGCCATCGAGGAAGGTATTGCGCTGTTTGGCCCTTCGCACAAGCTGGCTAGCGGACGCCTTTTTCTGCAAACCGAAGCCATCTCCGGTGATCTGCCGGTCGGTTTGCCGACGGCAAAAGCGGATAACCAGATTCTCGCGGTGGTTATTCACCTGCAGCGGCGCTATCCGGAGCGGCCGGTTATCCTGGTGTCGAAAGACATCAATATGCGCATCAAGGCCCGCGCATTGGGGTTGGAGGCACAAGATTACTTTAATGACAAAGTTCTGGAAGATAGCGACCTGCTGTACACGGGCATGCGCGAATTGCCCGCCGACTTTTGGGAAAAGCACGGTCAGGGGATGGAGTCGTGGAAGCGGGAAAGCCATACGGCCTATCGGCTGCAAGGGCCGCTATGCGCACAATTACTAGTCAACGAGTTCGTCTACCAGGAAGGCGAGCAACCGCTTTATGCTATCGTCCGCGAAGTGTCCGGCAAGACGGCGCAGATCGAAACACTGACTGACTTTACACATCTGAAAAACGCCGTCTGGGGCATTACGGCACGTAACCGGGAACAAAATTTCGCGCTCAACCTGCTGATGAATCCCGAGGTCGATTTCGTTACCCTGCTCGGCCAGGCGGGCACTGGCAAGACGTTGCTGACGCTGGCTGCCGCGCTGACGCAGGTGCTGGAAAGCAAGCTTTACTCCGAGATCATCATGACCCGGGTGACGGTACCGGTCGGTGAAGACATCGGTTTCCTGCCGGGCAGCGAGGAGGAAAAAATGGGGCCTTGGATGGGGGCGCTGGAAGATAACCTGGAGGTGCTCAACAAGACCGACGACGAAGGCGGCGACTGGGGGCGTGCCGCTACCCGCGATTTGATTCGCAACCGGATCAAGATCAAATCGCTTAACTTCATGCGCGGGCGTACCTTCCTCAGCAAATTCCTGATCATCGACGAAGCGCAAAACTTGACGCCGAAGCAGATGAAAACGCTGATTACGCGTGCCGGCCCCGGCACCAAGGTGGTGTGTCTGGGCAACATTGCCCAGATCGACACGCCCTATCTGACCGAGGGGAGTTCGGGCTTGACCTATGTAGTCGATCGCTTCAAGGGATGGGAACATTCCGGGCACATTACGCTGCAACGCGGCGAGCGCTCGCGCCTCGCTGACTACGCTGCCGAAGTGTTATAATCCGCGCCGCTTATTTCTACGTTACGGACCGTGTAAGGCGTTGTTTTTGCACATTCAGCGCACACGGTTCGGTACTTTTAAAATCGGTTAAATCGGCTATCCTGGCCCCGGCGTACAGCCTGCCGAGGTGTTGAATCCATGATCTGACTCTGCAGCTCTGGCTACACCTTTGTGGGAAGGGCAGGTTAAGGCCGTTTTCACACAATACTTACCCAGTGCTTGTTCCTACCGGTCTGCTGACAGGCCGTTCCGGTTAAACAAGTACTTCCAAAATTCCGGAGGGTCGATTGAAACGACGCGACTTCCTGGCTGCTTCGGCAGTTCTTTCGCTGCTGACCTCGGTGCCAGCCTTTGCTGCAAAAAAAAATACACAGAAATCTCCCGCAAAAAAAACGCCAGCTTCTGTAAAAGCAAAGTCCAGTAAACCGGCCCCGGTTGTTGCTGCCGAACCGGACGCACCGGAAGAACCACGCAGTGCGCTCAGTCTGCCAGATGAACCGCTACCGCAATGGCGTATCTACGACATCAGTTCAACGATCACGCTCAAGCACGTCGAGGGGCAGGCGCGCATCTGGTTGCCGCTTGCTCAGTACAAGGACACACCATGGCAGCGCACGCTGGGTCATAGTTGGCAAGGAAACTTTGAAAGTGCTGGCATTTACCGCGATCCGGTCGCCGAAATGGAAGTTTTCTATGCGGATTGGAAAGAAGGCGTCGCTACACCGCAATTGCAAATTGTCAGTCAGGTGGGTACGCAAGACCGTCATTTCGATATAACGCGGCGCATTAGCACAGTGGAGCGCACCGAAGTGCTGCGCCGCTGCCTGCAATCGAGCAGCCTGGTGCCGACCGACGGTCTTGTCCGGCGCACAGCCGAGCGGATCACCGGGCGCGTCAAAGATCCTGTGGCGCTGGGTAAGGCAATCTACGATTGGGTGGTGGAAAACACCGACTACGATCCGAGCCAGCCGGGTTTTGGGTTGGGAAACGTGAACACCATGCTCGATGGCGGACGAATGGGCGGCAAGAGCGCCGACATCGCCTTACTCTTCGTCGCGCTGTGCCGCGCCATGGGCTTGCCGGCCCGCCCGGTTTTTGGTATGCGTATAGATTATTCCCGGCTATTCTCCGGTCTCGGTACGAGCGGTGCTGGCGCCGACCTAAGCCAGGCCCAGCACTGTCGGGCAGAATTCTATGCCCCCGGCTACGGCTGGATTCCGGTCGATCCTTCCGACGTGCGCAAAGCCAGCCTCGACGAACGTCTGGGCAATGCCGATCCAAAGCGGGTCGTCCTAAAAAAACTGCTATTCGGCTTCTGGGAAATGAACTGGATCGGCTTCAATGCCGCGCAAGATGTCGAACTACGCGGCACAGCAGGGAAGACACTTCCCGTTCTATTGCTACCGCACGCCGAAAGCGCTGCCGGCCGTTTCGATAGTCTGGATAGCGAGCGACTTTCCTACAAGGTTAGCGCCAGGCGCATCAGCGGTTAGTACGGGTGCGGCCCTGCTGCCGCACCAGACGGTCATCTGCAGAGGTGCTGCCCGGAGAGCCAATATCCATGCGGGTCTTCAGGCATACCCCTTGTAGATCGCCGATGGGCGCGGCTTGCAGCCCGGTACGAAAAATTGCTCAGTACGAACCGGCGTTGGCGTAATTCTCAAAGCGCGTGTATTCGCCCATAAAGGTCAGGCGCACCATGCCGATGGGGCCGTTACGTTGCTTGCCGATGATAATCTCGGCGGTCCCCTTGTCGGGCGTCTCCGGGTTGTACACTTCATCGCGGTAGATGAACATGATCACGTCGGCGTCCTGCTCAATGGCGCCCGATTCGCGCAAATCAGACATCTGCGGACGCTTGTTCGGACGGTTTTCGAGCGAGCGGTTGAGCTGCGAGAGGGCCATCACCGGCACGTTGAGTTCCTTGGCCAGGCTTTTCAGCGAGCGTGAAATTTCCGAAATCTCGGTCGCCCGATTTTCGCCGTGCCCACTTGAGGACATCAATTGCAGGTAGTCGATAACGATCAGGCCCAGTTTGCCGCACTGCCGGTGCAGGCGGCGCGCTCGGGCGCGCAAGTCGATGGGATTGAGCGCTGGCGTTTCGTCGATATAGATCGGTGCTTCGTGCATCTTGCCCAGCGCGAATGACAGGCGCGACCATTCGTCGTCGTTCAGGCGGCCGGTTCGTACGCGATGCGCATCGAGCCGACCGACCGACGAAAGCATGCGCATAGCCAACTGCGTACCGCCCATTTCCATTGAAAACACGGCGACCGGCAAACCGACTTCAATCGCCACGTGCTCGGCCATGTTCAGCGCAAACGAGGTTTTGCCCATTGAAGGTCGACCGGCGACGATCAGCAAATCGCCGGGTTGCAGTCCCGAGGTTTTGCTATCGAGGTCGTGATAACCGGTCGGTACGCCGGTAATATCGGATGGATTATCGCGGTCGTGCAGTTCCTGAATGCGTTCGACGACCTGCGTCAGCAAGGGGTTGATGTGCTGAAAGCCGGATTGATGGCGGAAGCCACCTTCGGCAATGGCGAAAACCTTGGCTTCGGCTTCGTCGAG
>CAXNNH010000062.1:0-8122 GCA_964203325.1 Burkholderiales bacterium
CATTCAAGTACGTGCCGGAAAGAGACCTTCCGGGCGCCAAAACAGGATCGCCGCCATCAATACGTAGATGAGGATGGAGGCCAGCGCCGGGCCGAAACTGGAGGCGGTTTCCGGCGAGAGAAATTGGCGCAGCACGGTGGGCAAGGCGGCACGGCCCAGCGTATCGACCAGCCCGACCAGCAGGCTACCAACCAATGCACCGCGAATCGAGCCGATGCCACCGATCACAATGACGACGAAGGCGAGAATCAGAATGCTCTCGCCCATGCCGACCTGCACGGCGAGCAAAGGGGCGAGCAGTGCGCCGGCCAGCGCGCACAGTGCGGCACCGACGGCAAACACGGCGCTGAACAGGACGCGCACATTAACCCCCAGCGCTTCGGTCATCTCACGATTCGACGCCCCGGCGCGCACCCACATGCCGAGGCGTGTCTTGCTCACCAGCCCATAAAGCAAGCCCGCAACGACGAGTCCGACGGCAATAATCAGCAGGCGATAGGCCGGATAGGAGAAGTCGCCGATCTCAAAAGGTCCGGAAAGTGCATCCGGGGCATTCAGCATCACCGGCTGTGCGCCCCAAATCATGCGCACCAGCTCATTGGCGATCAGGATCAGTGCGAAAGTGGCCAATACCTGCGCCAGATGATCGCGCGCATAAAGCCGGCGCAGCAGAGTCATTTCCAGCAACAGGCCCAGCAGCGCCGTGCCGAACATCGCCGCGCCGATACCGATGGCGAAAGAACCGCTGGCCTGCGTTACCGCCGCCGCCAGATAAGCGCCAACCATGTACAGAGAGCCATGCGCGAGGTTAATCATGTCCATGATGCCGAACACCAGCGTCAACCCTGCGGCAAGGAGAAAAAGCATCAGCCCGAACTGCAGTCCGTTCAGGGCTTGCTCGACAATCAGTTGCAGCATGAGATACCCAACTCCATGATTCGATTAATCCATCATTCCATCGTCGCGTTAAATTCGACAGCGGCCAACAGGACGCCAAACCGGCAACCGGTAGCCCTCCTAAGGAGGCGCTGATTTATTGTCATTTCGAGTGAAACGAGCAATCTAAATTACTAATTTTAAAGATTCATCACACCGTTCGGAATGACAATAGTCAATAAATCAGCGCCTCCCTAACGGTCAGGCTTTGAGAAAAAACTCCATTTTGACTCCCGCCAATTCAATCACGTCGCGATTTTTAAGCAAACGCTCTGCGTCAGTCATCGGCTTGTCGTTAATCAAAGGCGGCGGCGAGCCTTCGGCCAGCATGATGAAATAGCCGCCCGGTTTCCGGGCAATAACGGCCGCTTGCACGCCTGGCTTACCCAGGCTGGTCAGCAACCGGGTCAGTTCAAGCTGGCGGCCAGCGCTGGGGCCATTCAGCAGACGCATGCCAGCGGCGGGTAGCGTAGGGTCAATCGTCTCCCGTGCCATGACGGTCGTGGTGGTAAACGCGGCGCGCCCATCCTTTTTGAAGTGGACTTGCGGCGCGACTGGCTTGAACGTTTTAGGCGCGCTAGAAAGTGGTTCCGCAGGAGGAAGAGAGGTAGGGGCCGAAGGAGCAAGAGAAGTAGGGGCAGGAGGTACAGGGGGTGCAGAGGGCCGCAACTGTACGTTGGCCTTGCCGGATTCTGGCAACACTTCCGGTTCAAATGCGGCCAGTTGGTTTTCCGAAACCGGTTCCGCAAAATACTTCAGCTTGTATTTACTGAATTCGATCACATCGCCGTTCTTCAGGAAATGCTTCCTGACCGGCTGACCATTGACCAAGGTTCCATTCGTGCTGTCCAAATCTTCGAGGAAGGAATCGCTGAGAATGGTCACCACCGCCGCATGTTCGCCACTCACCGCCATGTTATCGATCTGAATGTCGTTGTGTGACTTACGACCGATGGTCAATCGCTGTTTGGTCAGCGGAATTTCCTTGAGCACCAGGCCATCCATGCTCAATATCAGTTTCGCCATCTTATTTTCGCCCCTTTGAAAATGGTTCAGGGTTTGCCCTATTTATCGACTCGATCAAAACCAGGTGGCTAATTTCGACCACCAGGCTTTGCTGAACGGAAACGGGCGCAATATTTTGATCAGAATGACCGAGATATTGTCGCGTCCGCCGTTATCGTTGGCCTTTTGAATCAACTGTAGCGCCGCCAATTCCAGATTGGCCCCCAGATTCTTTAAGGTACTGTGAATTTCAGCGTCGAGCACCATATCGTTCAAGCCATCGGAGCAGAGCAGATAGATATCGCCGGGCAGTACCGGATATTCGTGGATCTCGGTATCGACTACCGGGTCAACACCCAGTGCGCGGGTGACCAGATTCCTGTTCTGTGAACGCAGCGCATCTGCCGGCGTAATCAGGCCACGGTCGATTTGTTCCTGCAACAGGGAATGATCGCGCGTGATCTGGCCGAACTGCGCGTCGCGCAGGCGGTAAAGGCGCGAATCGCCGATGTGTGCGACGGTTACTTTGTCGTTATGAAACAGGGTGGTCACCAGTGTCGTTCCCATCCCGGCATACTGCGGCTGCCGCTCGGCGGCTTGAAAGATTGCTACATTACTGGCGGCAATCTCTTCGTCCAGGCAACGATGCGCATAAGACAGGCCGCTTGTCGCATCAAATTTATGCGGTGGATTTTCGCCCAAAGTGGCCTCCAATCCTTTCGCCAGCAGCGCCGTGGCCATGCCGCTTGCCACTTCACCGGCGTTATAACCGCCCATGCCGTCCGCCAGAATGGCGAAGCCTAGCTGCGCATTGGCGAAGACCGAGTCCTCGTTGTGTCCCCGCACCCTGCCGGTGTCGGTACGGACGATGATTTCAAGCGCATCAGCCAGACTATCCGCCACATTTCCTCCCAAACAATTTACGCCGCGCTACTCTCACGGTCGCACGGCCAATCCATCAAATTTTTTCGTACTATGACCCACCGGTGGCTCGACGCCTAAGGAGACACTGATTTATTGTCATTTCGAGTGAAACGAGAAATCTAAATTTTTAATTTTAAAGATTCCTCACACCGTTCGGAATGACAAAGGTGATTAAATCAGCACTTTCCTAAGCTCCGTAAGGCAATTCAACACCCATTCCGCGCTCGCGTGCCAGCCTTTCGAGCCGAACGGCAACTGATAAATCCTGGATGGCCAGGCCCTGCGACTCAAAAAGCGTAATGTCGTCCGTCTTGGCCCGCCCGGCATGCTTACCGGTAATTACATCGCCCAGTTCGACCAGTTGCCGCTCGTGCAACCGACCCTTTTCGAGGGCCGGCAGCAAGTCTCCTGCTTCGCGCAGTGCGGTGGGTAGACTATCGACGACGATTGCCGCACTGCGTTTGAGAACATCTTCGCCCAGTTCACGCCGGATCAGCGCGTTAGAGCCAGCAGCATTGATGTGCGTCCCTGGCGACAGCCACGCCGCATCGAACAGTGGGTTGGCCGAGGAAGTGACGGTACTGACGATGTCGCTGCCGCGCACCGTTTCTTCCGGTGAAGCCGCCGGAACGACCTCAATGCCGACCCGTTCGGACAGGCGCTGGCAAAATGCCGCCAGGCGTTCTGCATGGCGCGCATAAACCTTGACGCGACGTAGCGGCCGCACCGTGCACAGGGCCTCGACATGTCCTTCCGCCTGCCAGCCAGCACCAAAGACGCCGGCCACCTCGGCCTCGGGCCGGGCCAACCAGCGCGTAGCAACGCCCGAAGCGGCAGCGGTGCGCATCATGCCCAGGAGATTGGCTTCGATCACGGCCCGCAGTGCCCCGCTTGATGCGCTAAATAGATGCACGAGAAAACGCACGCCCGAACGATTGCTGGTGTAAGCCTTGTAACCCATAGCATCCAGCGCGGGCAGCGCTCCCTGCAAGATATGCAAAGAAGTCTGCGGCAAGCGTGTGCGCTGGCGCGGGACGTCCACACCACGTCCGAGCGCTAATTCGCGATGCGCAAACTCAACGGCGTCGAGCACCATCGGCATGGTCAGCAACCGGCCAACATCGTCTTCATTGAGAAACAGCGCCATAGACTTAACTCCTTTCAAACAAAGAGGATGTACCCAACACTCCCGCCATTTTTCGGTCGACCATTTCCGAATAGGCTTTTTTCCGGGTTCGCTTTTTCGGGGTCAGTTATTTCCCGGTAAATAAGTGCCGGCGCAGGAAGCCCCCGCATCACCCTGTCCACCGCCGGTTATTTTACCGACAACCTAGCGCAACCGACCGCTGGGTCAGATAGCTAGTAGTCAGCCAACTAGAAAATGCGAACCACCAAGTCACCAAGTTCACCAAGGAGCACCAAGTTAAGACCATGTTTTTTTAGTGAAACTTTCTGTCCTTGGTGACTTGGTGGTGAGACTTTATTCTTGCTTTTCAACATGACTGACTACTAGGTAGAGGTCTGTTTCAAGCTCTTATCGACGCTTGAGAGTGCTTTCTGTTGCGCTTAAGCGTTTGTTGATCGCCTCGACCAGACCTTGAGCAGCATCCTCGACCATGTCAAGCACCATATCAAAACCGTGGCCTAAACCGTAGTAAGGGTCGGGGACCTCATCATCTTCAAAATTCTTCGCATAACTCATCAACAGACCTAGCCTATCGTACTTTTCAGGAGGGCAAACGCGCTTCAAAACCTCGATGTTATTATGATCCATGGCTAAAATAAGATCGAAATAATCGAGATCCTGCAATGCGATCTTCCGCGCACGCATGGTGGAAAGATCATAACCACGACTCGCTGCCGCACGCTGGGTGCGGGCATCCGGCGCTTCACCGACGTGATAGCCATGTGTTCCCGCCGAATCTACCTCAACTCGGCTATCCAGTTTATTTTGGCGAAGAAAATGACGAAAAACGCCTTCCGCAGTCGGAGAGCGGCAGATGTTGCCCATGCAGACAAATAGAACTTTAACCATTGTTTTCCCAATTAATGCACTGATGTTACGCAGTCGCCCGAAGCAACTGAAACTGTTCTGAGCTTCCCCTGCTGCCTCCCCTAAGAAGGCGCTGATTAATGGTCATTTCGAGTGAAGCGAGAAATCTAAATTCTTGATTTTAAATATTCCTCACACCATTCGGAATGACAAAAGTGCATAAATCAGCGTTTCCCTAGTATTTCGTCTGCCAAAGGGTGGGGTTCATATTACAAGTTTTTACTGGGTTTGGACTCTATTCCACGGCTCTGTTCCACCTATCGAGGAACTAAAGTAGGGCGCAGTATCCCAAAATAGACTACCTGTCGACTCCGATAGCGAAATACCTCAAATAACCCAACGCTTTCTGCTGTTGTATCGTTATACGTGGCGTTGATCGGCAGCAAAATATTTAAACGTCACTGGCGAAATATTCAAGGAAAGGGCTAATTATCCAGCAGCCTCCGTCTGTTGCAAAGGAGGTAATAGGCGCCCGACAGTCAAAGAAAGATCTCAAACGAAGCGGGCGACATAGGTCGCGCAGGCAAGGCAGCAAGAAATTTCTACGCATTGCCTCATGACGGCCTATCATCGCAAGGAGTTGGGTTCGCTCAACCCCCTGGATGTTCCTGCAGCAAGTTCGCAAGGGCAGCCGAGTATTTTTGAATGCACAATAGTGCGAGGAGAAACATCATGGCCAAAGGTCAATTGCGCGGCAACAAAGAAGCGAAGAAACAAAAACAGACGAAACAACCCGCCCCCCCGGCAGGCGGCTTCCTTGTCCCACCGAAAACCGACAAGCCGGCTAAAAACAAGTCCTAAGCGATATACACCGTTCCCTACGAAGCTTGGGAAAGCACTGCCGCGCAAAGTTTTTCCGGCGACCGGCAGTGCCCTTTGTCTTGAGGGCAAAGGTGAAGGGGAAATACTCCCAAGCTCCAGGAAATCCAAGCAAAAAACCAATAGCTGTTAAGCCTAGTAGATAAAAATATACGGGTAAGGGCGAGAAGGCATTCGCCTATTCATGGATTCGTTGATTCATTGATTCGTCGACTCATTGACTCACCGCATGGACCCAAGCCAAACGTGCAGAGGGAGATTGATAAATTGTCTAATTTTGGACTCAGTGTTCGCTTCGTCGCGCTATTGGTTGGGGGCGTTCTGTTTTCGAGTGCCGTTACCGTAGCTCTCTGGACTCACGAGCACATGTTGCGCCGTGAGGAAGCTTTGCAAACCCATGCGAAATTAGTATTACGCGATTTGGTCCAGGCACTGGAAACCCGCTTGGCGCTTGGGCTGCCATTAGGCCAATTGCCTGACGTTGAACGTCTGCTGGAGGTGGCCAAAATGCAATTGCCGGCTGCACGTTCGGCATTGGTGGTCGATGAAAAAGGCCGGGTATTATTTTCTACGAACTCACTGGATCTAGGCGACAATTTCTCCGATTTCGAGAGCGCAGAAGAGGGCGGCATTGGACGCCGGAAAAGAGATGAGGAAAATATTTACTGGTTGGCGATAAGTACCGATGACGGAACCGCAGCAGGCTTGGTGCTACTGCGTTGGCCGATGACGGCATCGGATCAGGGGTGGGCGACACTGGCGGTCTCTTTGACACTATCGGCGCTGCCCGCATTGGCCGCATTGACCTTACTGACGGTGGCAATGGGTGTCGGGCTGGCGCGTTTGGCCGGACGACGGCCGGCATCAACCGCTATGGCACTGAATCGGTTAGGGCGCGATCGGCTACTTCCTTCAGAGATTAAAGCGGGATTGTCGGAGCTGCCCTGGCCAGCGTTTGCGGCAATCGTCGCGGATCGCCACCATCAATTGTCGAATGCGGAACAAGCATTGGGGCATCTCGATGAAATGGCTTAAACATTGGCGACCAGGTCGCATGACGCCCAACGGCGCAGCTACTTTGCTGATGGTGTGCCTAGCTGCTACCTTGACAGCCGGGTTGGCGTTAGTCGTGGTGTCGACGGTTGCGGTACAACAGATTCGCCAATCGATGACAAACGAGCGGACTGCACAGGCAAATGTCGTCGCCCGCGCCGTTCGGGCGGATCTTGACCGAGCGATCGGCTACGGTATTTCGCTGGAGGAGATGCGCGGCGTCGGGGACTATTTGGCGACACGCGTAGCGCAGCAGTCTGAGCTACATTTTTTGGCGGTCATCGGACCACGCAATCAACGTAGCCATCACGTTGGCATCGACGACAAGCGCCTGGATGAAGTGTTGCAGCAGATGCCGAGAATGATTGATGGTGTTGATTTACCGAAGTCGCTGCGTGTCGGCAATTACGTCGTGGTGCGCGAGCCATTACGTGATGGCAGCGGATCCGTGCTAGCCGCTGTGCGACCCGACGAAATAACCGAGGCGTTAAGCAAGGACATTTGGCGCAAATGGCCGTTTTGGGCCGGCTGTTTGTTGCTGGCCATTTCCTGGGCCGCAACAACCGCCCGTGCCGCCATCGTCGAACCGATTGGACGTCTCGCTGCGGCAATGGCGGCAGCGGTTGCGCAGGGACGATTTTTTACATTGTTGATCCGTCGCGATCGTGATGCAGTGGGTGCCTGCTTATTTTCTTTCAATGCTGTGGTTGCCGGCCTGCATGCCCATCGGCACGATTTCAGCGCGCAAGCGGAGGCTGTGCGTAACGCTGTATTCGATCCTGCAGTGGCCGAACAGGTTGAACAACTCCGTGCCCAGACACAAAGGAATCTTGGCGAAGGTCTGGCCTCTCTCCCTGAGCGCCACTTTGATCCTCGGGCGTCCGATGCCGATTTCTTTGCCATTTCGTTAGCGGCAGCGGGGGCTATGAGTCTGACTACAACACTGGCGATATCCACCGTGTGGACAGCGATAATTGTCCTAATAGCCTTTGGTGCAGCATCGGGCGTGTTGGCCGGATTGAGGTTCGGCAACAACCGCTGGTCTACGGTGCCTGTAGCGCTCATTCTGATTCTGATCGCTGTCGTGGCGATGACCGATCAATCCCTGCTGATTGGTTTATCTCCTTTCATGGCGTTTGCCTCGGGGTGGGCCATCGGTTTATCGGGCGGCGTAGCGCTGGCGCAACGCCGGGTCGCCGCCGCTGACGATGGTGTGATCGGTGGGGGCTGGACAGTATTCCTTGGTGGCCTAGCGGGGCTGGCTCTGGCATCGCAGGTTGTTGGCGATGCGTTGACGACGGGCGTTTGTTTGGCGCCGCTGGCGCTGGCAGC